>JBKOUP010000099.1:0-20646 GCA_046723495.1 Acidobacteriota bacterium | reverse complement strand
CTCTCCTTCACGATGAGTGGAATCTTCGAGGCTTTGCGTCGCCGATCACGTCATCTGATTCGCCCTCAACACCCCAAGCGACGTTACCAGCGCGCTGACAGCCGCTACCTCGCACGGAGGTTAAGTTAGTGCGTATGCCTGTGCCCCGTCCCCTGTCTACGTCACCACCGGCTCCTCCACCTTGAACCGCCCCGTCATGTAAATCACCCCGATCACGCCGCCGATCGTCAGCGCGCTGCCGAGCGCCGACGTCGGCGTGATGCGGTCGTGCAGGAAGACGGCGCCGAAGATGAACGACACGATCACCGCCAGCTGCGAGATCACGCCCGTCGTCATGGCGTCGAGCCAGCGCAGGCTGAAGGTCATGAACAGCTGCGCGCCCATGGCCAGCAGTCCGGTCGCGGCGAGGGCCAGCCATTCGTCGGCGTGCGGCCACTGCCATCGCATCAGCGCGAACGGCGCGTTCACCAGCATCCCGAAAAAGCAGAAGCTCGCGTAGACGGCCCACGAGCTCTCCGTGCGCCGCGCGGCGCGAATCGCCGTGATGGCCGCGCCGCCGGCGATGGCGGAGCAGAGGCCGGCGAGCTCCCAGCGGTTGAAGCGGCCGGTGTTCGCGTTCACGACGAGGTAAATGCCGAAGAGCGCGATCGGCAGCGGGATGAGCACGCGCTTGCCGAAGCGCTCGCCGAGAAAGAGCATCGACATCAGCCCGCTCCAGACCGGCGAGGTGTAGTTGAGCAGCGTGGCCAGGCCGACGCTGGTGTGCTGGATGGCCACGAAGTAGAGCATCACCGCCAGGCCGCCGAAGATGCCGCGCAGGAGGATGAGGTCGACGCGCTGGATCCTCGTGGCCGAGCGCAGCCAGCGCGGCACGAGCAGCACGGGGACGAGGCCGACGGCCATCCGCACCATGGCCACTTCCGGGCCGGAGAGGCGCGCCGCGGCGATCTTCGCGGCGAAGGCCATGGCCCCGAACATCATCGCCGAGGCGAACATGAAGAGGAGGGCCCGATGCGTGTCGTTTTTTGGTAACGTCAAGACGCGGGAGCCTATCAAATGGTCATTTCGTACCGCGATGCCGAGCGCGGCGACGCCGCGGCCATCATCGAGTTTCAGCGGGCCATGGCCCGGGAGACCGAGGAGATCGAGCTCGACGCCGCCACCGTCGCGCGCGGCGTGCAGGGCGTCTTCGACGATCCGTCGCGCGGCCGCTACTTCGTCGCAGCGCGTGATGGCGAGGTCGTGGCCTCGCTGATGATCACCCCGGAGTGGAGCGACTGGCGCAACGGCACGGTGTGGTGGATCCAGAGCGTCTACGTCGTTCCGGAGCTGCGCAAGCAGCGAGTCTACGCCGGGCTCTATGAGCACGTGCAGGCGCTCGTCCGCGGTGACGATTCTGTGAAAGGAATTCGACTCTACGTAGACCGGCGCAACGCCGCCGCGCAGGCGGTCTACGCGCGGCTGGGGATGAACGGCGAGCACTATCAGGTGTTCGAGTGGATGAAGTAGCGCCTCTCAACGCGCCCACGCTCGTCGAACGTCACGCCCTCCGCTTCGAGGAGTAACCGTTGCAATTCATGCGAGTCCCCGGCGCTGCGCGGCGAGATCTCCCCCTTGGCGTTGATGACGCGGTGCCACGGCACGCCGCTCTTCGCCGGCAGCGCATGGAGCGCGTAGCCGACCTGGCGCGCGTGCCCTTCCAGCCCGGCGAGCTCAGCGATCTGGCCGTAGCTGGCCACCCGTCCGCGGGGGACGTTTCTGACCGCCCTGTAGATCGTCTCCCAACGCGATTTCTGCATCGTGGAGATCATGGTAAACTGCACAACCCTTAGGGCACTAGCGACGGAAGAAAGACCGCGGAGAACACGTTTCGATGCGGGAACTCAGAGGTTCCTAAAATGCCACGTGCGATTGCCACTGCTCAGATTGCGTTCGGCCTCGTTTCGATCCCCGTGAAGCTCTTTTCGGCCACCGAGGCGAGCGAAAAAATCCGCTTCCATATGCTGCACCGCGACTGCGGTAACCGAATTCAGCAGCAGCTCTTCTGCCCGAAGGACGAGCGCACGCTGTCGCGCGACGAGATCGTCAAGGGCTACGAGTTCTCGCGCGGCCAGTACGTCCTCTTCACCGAGGAGGAGCTGAAGTCGCTCGAGGAGCGGGCCACGCAGTCGATCGACATCACCGAGTTCCTCCCGCAGACGGAGATCGATCCGATCTACTTCTCCAACGCCTACTACCTCGGACCGGACAAAGGCGGCGACCGCGCCTACACGCTGCTTTCGAAGGCGCTTCAGGAGACCGGCCGCTGGGCCCTGGCGAAGTACGCCGCGCGCGGCAAGCAGTACCTCGTCGTCCTCCGCCCGCTCGGCAAGGGGCTGGTGATGCAGCAGCTCTACTACCCGAACGAGGTGCGCGCCATCGACGACATCGAGACCGGCGAGGCCGTCGTGAAGGAGAACGAGCTGAAGATGGCCGTGCAGCTCGCCGAGATGGGCGCGGCCGAGGAGTTCCACCCCGAGAATTACCACGACGAGGTGAGCGACCGCATCCGCACCGTGATCCAGCAGAAGGTCGACGGCCAGGAGATCACGGCCATGGAGGTCGAGCAGCCGCGCGCGCAGGTCATCGATCTGATGGAGGCGCTGAAGGCGAGCCTCGCCGCGCCGCAGCGCAAGTCCGCACCGGCCGCGAAGGTGGCCCGCCTGCCGATCAAGACCGAGGCGAAGAGGAAAGCGCCGAAGGCCGCCGAGCCGCGCAATCACAAGGTGGCGGCGAAGGCGCGGTCGTCGCGCTAGCGTCCGACCGCGCCCCAATCACTTACGCGTGTCGATGATGGCGGTGATGTCGCCGCGTCGTCACGTAGCGGACGCGATGCCGGTGCGTGTTGTGCCGGTAGGCCTGGACTCCGTTGCCCACGACCGCGCCGACCACTGCGCCCTTCCTGCCGCCGAGCAGTCCGCCGGCGACGGCGCCGATCACGGTGCCCTTCGTACGGCTATCGGGCTTCGACCAGCTGACCTGCGCAAACGCGGCCTCGGCCGGCAGCAGCAACGCTGCGGTAAGCACGGCCGCCTGGAGTTTTCGGGTAATCATTGAGTCCTCCTGAGGCGTATCTCTAGCGAGGGCCGTGCCCGACTTAACTCTATGATTCAGCTGAGCTTAATGTGCCGATGGTCCTCTCGTAAAGACGACGTGTCGACGACGGGGGACACATGCTACAATCGCGCCTCAAACAAACCGACCGGCCGGTTAATTACCGGCTCAGCAGGAGGCTCAGGCATGCGCTCTCGTCTCTTCGTGCTCGCGATCCTCGTCTTCGTCCTCGTCGCCGTCTCCGCCGCGGCGCAGTCGTCGTCGGATCCCGCCACCGGGCTCAGCACCGACTTCCGCAACTGGCTCACCGCGAACGGCTACGGCGGCTACGGCTTCGAGCGCAGCGACGTGCCGGGCGGCTCGTACGGCGGTCGCACCGTGGCCGGGCAGGCCGTCGTCAACCAGCCGGTCATCTTCATCCACGGCAACTCCGACAGCGCCCTCGGCACGGCGTCGCCGTACACCGGCTGGTACAACTCCATCAGCTATTTCAAGTCGCAGGGCTACACCTCCGCCGAGCTCTACGCCACGACGTGGGGCCCCGCCGATCCGTTCCAGGCCTCGCTGCAGTACCACTCGAAAGACGCCATGGTGAACCGCATCCACGCGTTCATCCTGGCGGTGAAGGCGTACACCGGCGCGGCGAAGGTCGACGTCGTCGCGCACTCGATGGGGGTGACGCTGGCGCGCAAGGCCATCAAAGGCGGCACCGCGTACGACTCCGCGGCGGGCGGCACGTACTCGCTCGGCTCGGCGCTGACGTCGTCGGTCGACACCTTCGTCGGCATCTCCGGCGCGAACCGAGGACTGGTGGCCTGCTACAACAGCGGCCCGACGACGCCGACGTGCAGCGACGTCAACGGCCTCTATCCCGGCTACTTCGTCGGCGTGTTCGGCCCGTACGACGTCTCGTCGATCCTCGTCGACATGAACGCGACGTCGCATTACGAGGGGTCATCCGTCTTCACGATCTGGTCGACGGTCGACGAGGTCATCGGCTACGGCGACGTCGTGTGGGGGCAGTACACGTCGCGCATCCCCGGGCAGAACGGCGAGGTCGTCTTCGGCTCCGCGCCGTACGGCCACTTCGGCTGCAAGGATCTGACGGGGTACAACCAGTGGAGGATGGTCAAGTACCACGCGACGAATTAGCCGTTTAAAGTACGGCCATGGAGTTCAAGGACGTCGCGACGCAGTTCTTCGAGCGCTCGAACGCCATGCAAGCGTTCTGGGGGTACTACATCACCATTGCCCTGGCGCTCGTCACCTTCTTCGGCGCATCGCCGAGATCGCGGAGGCTGGCCTCGGTTCTCACCGCCGCCTTTCTGGGCGTGGCGGCCGTCAATCTCGATGGAATGACCGACGTGGCCCGGCAACGATTGGCCTTGTGGACGTTGTTGCAGGACCATGGTTTCAGGGTTTCGCCGGATGTCGTGCAACTGTACACGGCGGCGCGTCCGCCGGCGCCGTGCTCCGTGGTCGTCGTCCATCTCTTCTGCGACGCGATCGTCGTCGCCGCGATCTGGCTTCTGACGTTGTCCGGCGAGAAGTCGAAGTCGTGAGCCGTTTCCCCTTACGGGACCACCCGTCCCTGCACCGGCCCCCACGACGTGGCGCACCAGCAGGCCGAGCCGAGCGGTTGCGCCGGCTGGTTGTAGAACGGCCCGCAGGTTGTCACTCGCGTCTGGCACGACCGGCCGTACCGGGTCTCGCGTTGCGGCCGGTAGCGCTCTGACGGCTCTGCGGCTTCGTCGCCGCCCGAACAACTGGAGCCGGAGCAACGGATCCGGTAAATCGACTCGCGCCATCGGAGGCGCTCGACGAACGCGGAGTAGGCGATGCGGTATCGGCCCCGAGATACCGCCTCGCCTCCCGCGGCTTCGTAGGGATTGCCGCTGAAGTAGCCGCTGCTGAACGGGAACGGATCATTGACGATCAAGTCGGTGCCTTCGTAGCCGACGATCAACGCCACGTGCTGCGAAACGTTGGACATGTTGTAGCCGCTCGGCGAGATGCCGGCGACGATCGGCCGTCCCGCGTCGATCTCCGCGCGCACCTCGGCGGGGGAGAGACGGCTGTAACGGGGCACGGTCTGCATGCGCGTCGACGTCCTCGTGACGCCGCTGGCGAAGCTCGGATACTGCGTGAGCATGTTGTTCATCGTCGAGAGACTGCCTGCCGGCACGGGACAGTTGTAGCAGTTCTGGTTACAGACCGGATGCAGCAATGCGATGATTCCGCACTGAAAATCGTGACCGGGATTGATGTTCGCGACGCCGTAGTAGCGAAAGATCATTTCGCCGACGGCCGCCCAGCACCACATCGGCGTGCGCTGGTAGACGGGCTCGATGCTCAGCTCCGCGGCGGGCGCGGATGCGGCCAGCAGAGAGGCGATCAGAAGCGACGCTAAACGAAGACGCATGCTTCCTCCTTCGATGCGTTGGAGAGACGCGGATCCGATTTTCACCGACGCCCTATAATCGCATCGACCATGTCCTACACGGTGCGCGAAGTCGCGGCGATGTTAGGTCTGACGCCGTCGCAGGTTCGCGCATACGCGGCTCGGGGCTTTCTCGAGCCGGAGCGCGGGAACCGCGGCGAGCTGCGCTTCGGCTTCCGGGACCTCATCATCCTCCGCACCGCCGGCGAGCTCGTGGCCGCGCACATCCCCCAGCGCAAGGTCCAGCGCGCGCTGGAGCGGCTGCGCGAGCAGCTTCCGGCCGGGCGCTCCCTGACCGGCGTGCGCATCTCCGCCGACGGCGAGCGCGTCGTCGTCCGCGATGGTGGCGCGGTGTGGAACCCGGAGTCGGGGCAGTCGCTCTTCGACTTCGCCGTCGCCGAGATCGAGGCCAGCGCACCGCCCGCGGACATCGCCGCGAACGAGCACGAGCTCGACGCCGACGCCTGGTACGACGTCGCCTGCGATCTGGAGTCGACCTCGCCTGACGAGGCCCGCGCCGCCTACCAGCGCGCCATCGAGCTCGATCCCGATCACTCCGACGCCCACGTGAACCTCGGCCGCATGCTCCACGAGGAAGGGGCGCCGCTGGCCGCCCAGCAGCATTACCGCCGTGCCCTGGAGACCGACCCCCGCCACCCCACCGCCGCCTTCAACCTCGGCGTGGCTCTCGAGGACCTCGGCCGCCTCAACGAGGCCCGCAACGCCTACATGCGCGCCCTCGAGCTCGATCCCGACAACGCCGACGCCCACTACAACGTCGCCGGCCTCTACGAACGCCGCGGCGACAAAGCCGGCGCCCTGCGGCACCTGAAGGAGTACCGTCGTTTGAAGTCATGAACGCAATCGCACTTCTGCTCGCTCTCTGGCATCCGATCGGTCCCGACGGCGGCACGTTCTACAAAGTCGTCGTCGACGGCCAATACATGTTCGCCTCCGCCGGCGCGCGCTCCTGGATGAGCGACGACGGCGGCGGCACGTGGCGGCATCTCCCCCTCGGCTGGCTGCGCGATGCGGCCTCCGATCCGAGCGACCGCAACGTCCTCTGGGTGGCGACGCTCGACGGTCTCATACGCAGCCGCGACGGCGGCGCGAACTTCACTCGGATCGTCAACGACAGCTTCGAGTCCGTCGTCTTCGACGGCTCGACGATGCTCGCCGGCGGCGACGGCACGGTTTACGTGACGACCGACGGCGGCGCGAGCTTCGCGTCGTCGCGCATCGACAACGGCGGGCTGAGGCTCTGCGCCGGCGGCGGCATCGTCTACGCCGCGGGCTCGAAGCTGAGCCGCAGCACCGACGGCGGCAGCACGTGGACGACGGTCCACGACGGCTACGGGTACGTCGCCTGCGACGGCGATCGTATCTGGAAGTCCAACGGCGGCGTGCTCGAACGGTCCGACGACCGCGGCGATCACTGGGCGACGATCGCGAAGTCGATCGGCGGCGGCGCGCTCGTCGCCGATCCCGCGACCCATCGGTTGTACACGGTGGCGTTCGACGCGTTGCGCGTGAGCGACGACGGCGGCGCGACGTGGCGCGACGTCGCCGGCATTCCCGGCTGGAGCGTGTCCGCGTTCGCGGCGGCGGGCTCGCGGCTGCTCCTGTCGGCCGGCGGACACCTCATGACCTCCGACGATGGCGGCGGCGCGTGGCGCTTCACCGAGGCCGGCCTCGCCGCCGGCTCCGTCGGTTCCCTCGCCGTCGATCCGATCGTCCCCGGCCTGCTGCTCGCCGGCATCGACGGCGACGTCGTACGCCGCGAGAACGGTGCCTGGACGACCTCCTTTCACGACCCGTCGTTGCCGGCCACCGGCGTCGCCTTCGATCCGGCCATCCCTGCGCGCGCGGTCGCGCTCGCGTTCGAGCCGGCCAGCGGCGGCGAGATCCTCTTCCACACGCGCAACAGCGCGGCCACGTGGTCGAAGTCGGCCAACGTCACCGGCACGCGCGCGGGCTCGACTCCGTGGCAGTCGCGGGTCATCTTCGATCCGCGTAACCCCGCCGCGGTCTACGTCGTCGATCGCAGCTGGTACCGCGACACGCTGCACGCCTCGTCCGACTTCGGCGCCACCTGGCGCGACGTCGGGCCGGGCGGCATGATCCACGCCTTCGCGCTCGTGCCGGGGGCCATGCTCGCCGGCACCGACTACGGCCTCTATCGCTCCGCTGACAACGGCGCGACGTGGACCGCCGCGGCGCCGCGCAGCATCGAGGACGGGTGCTCCTCGACGGCCGACTTCCATGAGCGCGTGCTCGCCATCGCCGTCGACGGCCCCACGATCGTCATGGCCCGCTGGAACTGCTTCGGCGCGCGCATCTACAAGAGCTCCGACGGCGGCCGGAGCTGGCGCAGTCCCGGGAGGTTGCTGCAGAGCACCTTTTTCGGGCCGGGCTGGCCCGTCGGCGACGTGGAGGCCATCATCGTCGACCCGAAACACAGCCAGCGCTTCTTCGCCGCCACCAACCTCGGCGTCTTCGAGAGCGACGACAGCGGCGAGTCGTGGCACACGATCAACGACGGCTTCGACGCCGACGTCGGGCCGATCAGCGCCATCGCCATCGATCCGGAGACGGACCGTCTCTACGCCGGTACGCAGTACGGCGGCGTCTGGGTGCTCGACCTGTCCGACGCGCCGCCGCGCCGGCGGGCGGCACGATGAAGGAGCGCCTCGTCGCCCTCGACGTCTTCCGAGGCTTGACCATCGCCGGCATGCTCCTCGTCAACGATCCCGGCTCGTGGTCGGCCATCTACCCGCCGCTCGAGCACGCCCCCTGGCACGGCTGGACGGCGACGGACCTCATCTTCCCGTTCTTCCTCTTCATCGTCGGCATCACCACGCATCTGTCGCTGTCGAAGCGCGATCCCGCCACCGTGCGCGGCAAGATCATCCGCCGCGGATTGCTCATCGTCCTCGTCGGTCTCCTGTTGAACGCCTTTCCGTTCTTCTGGTGGGGAAAGATCGCCGGAAATCCCGATCCGGCTTTCTGGCAGCGCGTCGTTTACCGCGCCCAGCACCTCCGTTTCCTCGGCGTGCTGCAGCGCATCGGCATCGCCTACATCGCCGCGGCGCTGCTGACGCTGCGCACCACGCTGCGGCAGCAGATCGCCATCATCGCCGCGATCCTCCTCGGCTACTGGATCGCCCTGACGCTCATCCCCGTCCCCGGTACCGGCACCATCGGCGCCTTCACGCTCGACGAGCCGTCGAAGACGCTCGCGGCGTGGAGCGACCGGGCCATCCTCGGCCTCAATCACATCTGGGCCATCAGCAAAACGTGGGACCCCGAGGGGCCGCTGTCGACGATTCCGGCCATCGCAACGGCCATGCTCGGCGTGCTCGCGGGACGGTGGATCACGCGGCGCGAGCGGCCGCTCGTCGACCGCGTGGCCGGCCTCTACGGCGCCGGCTGCCTCGGCATGCTCGCGGGCCTCTTCTGGAGCTGGGTCTTTCCGATCAACAAGAATCTCTGGACGAGCAGCTACGTCGTCTTCACCGCCGGCTTCGCCTGCGTCGTGCTGGCCACGTGTCTCTGGATCATCGACGTCCACGAGGTCCGCGGCTGGACGAAGCCGTGGGTCATCTACGGCGTCAACCCGCTCGTGGCCTTCGCCGGCTCGGGGCTGATGGCGCGCACGATCGACTCGCTGATCAAGGTCGACGACGGCAGCGGCAGAGTCTCGCTGCACCAGTTCACGTTCGAGCGATTCTTCGAGCCATTGTTTCCCGAAAAGTTTGCATCTCTTCTCTGGGCGCTCTGTTTCGTGGCGTTGTGGCTCGGTATTCTGGCGCTGCTGTACCGGCGCAACATCATCGTCAAGCTGTAAACAACTCGACCGGAGCGTCCGTCATGTCGGCCATCATGAGAAAGAGCCTCATCGCCGCGGTATCGATCCTCGTCTGCACCGCCGCCGTCGCCCAGGAGCATCACCACCACCAGATGAGCGACGCGGAGTTCCTGAAGATGCTCGGCGAGATGTCCGTCGTCGGCACGGAGTCGACCGTGGCCACCAACGCCACCGTCAACGTCAACCTGGTGGCGAGCAGCTTCCAGTTCACCCCATCGCACATCACCGTGAACCAGGGCGACACGCTGGTGATCACCTTCTCCGTCCCGGCCGGCGATCAGGCAACCCGGCACGGCATCCTGATGGAGACGTACATCGAGTCTGGAATCAACGTCAACCGCGGGCAGAAGACGACGATCACCATCCAGGCCACGCAGGACGGCGTCTTCGCCTTCGGCTGCAACGTCCCCGATTGCGGCGAAGGTCACTCGAACATGATCGGCACGCTGACGGTGAACAAGATCTCGAACCCGGCACCGTCGGTGACGCAGATCTCGCCGAACAGCGGCTCGACGGCGGGGGGCACCACGGTGACGATCAGCGGCGCGAATTTCCAGAGCGGCGCGACCGTGACGTTCGGCGGCAACAACGCCACGAACGTCAACGTCACCAGCTCCAGCTCGATCACCGCGACCACCCCGGCATCGTCGGCGACCGGCGCGGTGGCGGTCGTGGTCCGCAATCCCGACGGCCAGAGCGTCAGCTTCAGCAGCTTCACCTACAACCTGCCGGCCCCGGCGATCAACTCCGTCTCGCCGGCCACCGGCCCGACCAGCGGCGGCACCGTCTTCACCATCAGCGGCAGCGGCTTCGCGGCCGGCGCGGCGGTGACGGTCGGCGGCCGCGCCGCCGGCGAGGTCAACGTCGTCAACGCCACGACGATCACGGCGTTGTCCCCGCTCGGCCTGGCCAGCGAAGAGGCGGGCCTTCCGCAGGACGTCGTGGTCATCAATCCCGACGGCACGCGCATCACGAAGACGGCCGCGTTCCAGTACACGATTCCGCCGCTGAACGTCGACTCCGTCAGCCCCGCCACCGGCTATCCCGCCGGCGGCATCGACGTGACCCTCAGCGGCGTCGGCTTCAACGGCGCGTTGCCGGTGAGCGTGACCTTCGGCGGCGTCGCCGCGACGAGCGTCCGCGTCGCCGATCCGGTCACCCTGCACGCCACCGCTCCGGCGCACGCGGCCGGCACGGTGGATGTGGTCGTCACCATCGGCGGGACGTCCTTCACCGTGAGAAACGGCTACACATACGAAAGTTCGACGATCAGGAAGCGAGCGACGCGGCATTAGCGTTACGATTCCCTGCATGAAAAAAGCATGGTTTGGCTCGCTGGCTCTTCTCATCGCCACGGCGGCGCTCGCCGGCAACGCCAAGACGTTCCGGGCAACGTACACGGCCACGATCAATGGCATCCCCGAGGGGACGAAGGAAGTCACGGTGTGGTTGCCGCTGCCGGCGTCGGCCGGACCGCAGGCGGTGCGTGACATCACCATCGACTCGCCGTATCAGTGGAAGCGGCAGCACGACGACGTCTACGGCAACGACTACGCGGTCGCCAAGATCGCCAATCCGCCCGAGGACATCAACGTGCCGGTGCGCTTCACCGCCGTGCGGCAGGAGGTCGAGTTCGGCCATCCGTACGACACGAAGGCCACGGCCCGCGACCGCGAGCGCGAGCTGGCCGCGAACAAGCTCGTCACACTCTCGCCGCGCGTGCGCAAGCTCGCCGAGGAGATCACGGCCGGGAAGACCACGACGCTCGATCAGGCCCGCGCCATCTACGACTACCTCGTGGTGACGATGAAGTACGACAAGAGCATCCCCGGCTGGGGCAAGGGCGACAGCGAGCGCGCCTGCGACATCAAGGCCGGCAACTGCACGGACTTCCATTCGCTGTTCATCTCCCTGGCCCGGGCCAAGGGCATCCCGGCGCGCTTCGTGATCGGCTTCCCGCTCACGGCCAAGGACGGCATGGTCAAGGGCTATCACTGCTGGGCGGAGTTCTGGCTGAACGGCGAGGGATGGATCCCCGTCGACGCCTCCGAGGCTTCGAAGAGCAGCGACCCGAAAGTGCGCGCGTTCCTCTTCGGCAACCTCGACGCCGACCGCGTGCAGTTCACGATGGGCCGCGACCTGGTGCTGAAGCCGAAGACCGCGGAGCCGCTGAACTACTTCATCTATCCGCACGCCGAGGTGGCGGGGAAGCCGGTGGGCGCGCCGTCGATCGAGCTGAAGTTCGAGGAAGTCAAGGCGACTGCCGAAGCACTCGCCCCGGCAGCGCTCCCGTCATCTTCCCGCTGAGCAGCACCGCCGTCCCGTTCACGATCACGCAGGAGATCCCCACCGAAAAATGGTGGGGATCTTCGTATGTGGAGACGTCGCGGATGGCGGCGGGGTCGAAGACGACGACGTCCGCTTTCATCCCTTCTTTCAGAATGCCGCGGTCCTTGAAGCCGGCGCGTGAGGCGGCGAGCGAGGTCATCTTCCGCACGGCCTCCTCGAGCGGGAAGAGGTGGACGTCGCGGACGTAGTGGCCGAGGATGCGCGGGAACGTGCCGTAGGCGCGAGGGTGGGCGCCGACGTCCTTCATCGCTCCGACGACGGCGCCGGAGTCGGAGCCGACCGCGACCCACGGCTGCTTCATGGCCAGCTGCAGGTCGTCCTCGCTGAGGCCGAAGTAGATGGCGATCGGCGACGAATTGCTGACTTCGAACAACCGCAGCGCCGCCTCGGCCGGCGTGGTGTTCATGGCCTTGGCGATGGCGTCAAGGCGCTTGCGCTCGTACTGCAGCCACGGCTGCGGCGCGCGCGGAAGGTTGCGGACGAGGATGCCGGAGCCGTCGCCGACGCGGATCTCGGAGGCGATCCTCGCGCGCGTGGCCGGGTCCTTCAGCCGCTCGACGAATTTCAGGTACCCGCCGTCGAGCGCCCACGCCGGCACGACGCTCGTCAGATCGGTCGACGTTGCCGTGTACGGATAAATCTGCGAGGCGACGTCGAGCCCGCTCTTCCGCGCGCCCTCGATCTTGGCGATGACTTCGCTCATGTGCCCCCTCATCGCCCCGCCCACTTTCAGATGGAAGACGTTGACCGGCACGTGCGCCTCCCGCCCGATGCGGAAGGCCTCATCGAGGGCGGAAAGGATGTTGTTCGACTCGCTGCGCAGATGGGTCCAGTAGCCGCCGCCATGCTTCGCGAGCGCGATCAGCTCCTCGGTGGTGGCGAAGCGCCCCGGCGGATAGATGAGCGCCGTCGACAGCCCGATCGCGCCGTCTTTCACGGCTTTGTCGACGATCTGCTCCATCCGTGCGAGCTCCGCGGCCGAGGGCGCGCGGTCGGCCGTCCCGATGACGATCTCGCGCGGATTCGCCGCGCCGATGTAGAAGGCGAAGTTGATCGCCGAGTGCTTCGCCTCGACCATGCGCATGAAGTCGCCGAGGGTGCGCCACGTGGCGTCGGGAAAGCCGGGCAGCCGCGTGCGGTCGATCTCCGCCGCCATCTTGTCGTCGATCGGCCCGGGCGAATGCCCCTCGCCCGTGACCTCGGTGGTGACGCCCTGCCGGACTTTCCCCTCCAGGTTCGGATCGATGAGGACGGAGAACTCGCTGTGGCCGAGAAGATCGATGAAGCCGGGGGTGACGACTTGATGGGAAGCGTCGATGGTGAGCTTCGACTTGGCGTGGGAGAGGTCGCCGATGGCGGCGATGGAGGCGCCTTTGATTCCGACGTCCGCGCGGATGCGCTTTGAGCCGGTGCCGTCGATGATTTCGCCGTTGAGGATGCGAATGTCGAAGGAGGGGACAGGGGACAGGGGACGGGGGACAGATGGGGTATTCGCGGGGGCGCAGGTCAAAGCAAGAATGAGCGGCAGTACGCGCATGCAAGATTGGGTGCTATCATGCGTTGCCCACACACCCAGGCGTCGTCTCTTCGCGCCCAAATTCAAAATGAGTCATGGCAGTTATCGCGATCTTCTAGTGTGGCAAAAGGCTCGGGTCCTCGCCAAAGACATTTACATCCTGACGCGGAGCTTTCCACGTAACGAAACGTTTGGACTTGTCTCGCAGATGAGGCGATCGGCGGTCTCGATCGCCTGCAACATCGCCGAAGGTCAGGGCCGCTGGACGAGACCGGACTACCGTCATTTTCTGCTGATTGCCCGAGGCTCCGCGTTCGAGCTCGAAACGCAGATCATCATCGCCGCCGATATCGGCTACATCGACGATCCCGACGCGCTCACGGAGCGGACAAACGAAATCGCCCGAATGCTGAACGCCTTACTCCGCTACGTCTCCAAGATGCAGAGAACCGCAACTGTCCCCCGTCCCCTGCGCCCTGTCCCCTAGTAGACGAAGAAGAGCTCATTCCGCCTTACAAACGCATTCCTCAACAGCACGTTGTACGGCGCCTGACTCTTGTACGTCATCAGCACATTCGTCTTCACCTGCTGCACGTGTTGCGAGAGCGGGTACGTTGCCCACGTGAACGAGCGCATGCGGAGCGGCGGCATGAGCGGGCGGCGCGGGGTGGAGACGAGATTGCGGGCGATGCGGCCGCTGTGGACGAGGTATCCGAGGCGTTGCGGGTGGATCTGCAACTCCTCGATGGCGTCGTCGACGATCTCCGCGGCGGCGGCGTGATCGGCGTGCTGGTCGAACGCCACCGGCGCGATCACGATCGTCGGCCGCGTCAGCTGCATCACCTGGGTCATGTCGCTCATCAGACTGCCGAAGCTGTAGGGCGCGCCCGGCGTGAGCGCCGTCTCGTAGGGCACGGCGCGGCGCCGCGTCCCCTCGGAGCGCACCACGGCGTTCGGATGATCGATCATCGCCCGTAGCCCCCGGTCGGGATAGCCGAGGACGAAGAAGCGCTCCGGCGAGATGCCGAGGAGCTTCATCGCCGCCGACGCCTCGGCGATGCGCGTCCGGCCGACGGAGAGGTAATTCGACGCCGTCGGCTCGATGGTCTTGTGCATCAGTCGCGCGGAAAAACGGTTGCAGTCGCCCGCGGTCAGGAACACCACGTACACCTCGGCGCCGTTGGCGATCGAGTCGAGCGTGTAGCCGGCCGCGCCGATGGCCTCGTCGTCGATGTGCGGGGCCACGATCAGCACGCGCTCCTGCCGTCCCGCCGCGTGCAGCATCGGGTAGCCAGTGCTCGTTCGGGCGGGCGCGTGCGTCAGCATCAAACTCATGATCAGGGCGATCGGGGACAAACCGCGGCGATTATAACGGCTCGGTAACACGCCCCCTCGTCCATTAGGGTAGATTTACCGAACCATGACCAAGCTGACGATCAACGGCAAGCCTCATGACGTGGAGTCGTCGCCCGATACGCCGCTGCTGTGGGTGCTGCGCGACGAACTGGGCATGACCGGGACGAAGTTTGGCTGCGGCCGCGGATTCTGCGGCTCGTGCACCGTGCTCGCGAACGGCGAGCCCATTCGCTCCTGCAGCACCGCGCTCGACGACGTGAAGGGCCGCAAGATCACCACGATCGAAGGCCTCTCCCCGACCGGTGCGCATCCGCTGCAGCGCGCCTGGCAGGCCGAGAACGTCCCGCAATGCGGCTACTGCCAGGCCGGGCAGATCATGTCCGCCGCGGCGCTGCTGATGAAGCACAAGAAGCCGACCGACGCGCAGATCGACGAGGCCATGAACGGGAATCTCTGTCGATGCGGAACGTACTTGCGCATCCGCAAAGCGATCCATCGCGCGGCGGAGGAGGTGTAGCGATGAACATCGTCAAAGTCTCCCGCCGCGACTTCGTCAAGCTCACCTCCGCCGCGTCCGCGGGCCTCGTCCTCGGATTGCAGTTCCCGAGCCGCGCCAAGGCCGCCGGCGCCGCGCATCCCCTCGGCACGTTCGTCGAAGTCGGCACCGACGGCATCGTCACGATCTGGGTCTCGAAGTCGGAGATGGGGCAGGGCGTGCGCACCGCGCTGCCGATGATCGTCGCCGAGGAGATGGATGCGGAGTGGAAGAACGTGCGCATCCGCCAGGCCGACCTCGACAAAAAGTGGGGCCGCATGGGCACCGGCGGCAGCAGCAGCGTGCGCACGATGTGGACGCCGATGCGCCAGGCCGGCGCCGCGGCGCGGGCCATGCTCGTCAGCGCCGCCGCGGCGAAGTGGGGCGTCGAGGCGAAGGACGTCGCCGTCGCCAACGGCGTCGTCTCGCACGGCGCGCGGAAGGCGACGTTCGGCGAGCTCGCCGAGGCCGCCGCGAAGGTCGACGTGCCGAAGGACGTGCCGCTGAAGGACCCGGCGAAATTCACCATCGTCGGCAAGAGAGCGAATCGCGTCGACAATCCCGACCTCCTCGTCGGCAAGTCCCACTACGGCATCGACGTCCGCCTGCCGGGGATGCTCTACGCAGCGATCCTGCGGGCGCCGGCGTTCGCCACGAAAGTCGCGAGCTTCGACGCCACGAAGGCGAAGGCCGTGCCGGGCGTGAAGCACGTCGTCCCGATCGAGGCGCGCGGCGCGGAGTTCCCGTGGAACGGCGTCGGCGTCGTCGCCACCTCGACGTGGGCGGCCATGAAGGGACGCGACGCGCTCGAGGTGAAGTGGAGCGGCCCGGCCGGCGAGACGAGCGCGAAATTGAGCGCTGCGATGCTTGCCGCGGTCGCCGACGGCGGCAGCCCGAAGCGCATCCGCAACGAGGGCGACGTCGACGCCGCGCTTGCCGCGGCTGCGAAGACGCTCGAAGCGACATACGAGGTGCCGTATCTCGCCCACGCCACGATGGAGCCGATGAACGCGACGGCGAGCTACACCGCCGACGGCCTCGAGCTTTGGCTCCCGACGCAGTTCGCCGACTGGAACGCCGGCTCGGCCGGTGGCGCGGTCGGCGCGAAGAACACGAAGGTCCACGTCACGCTCCTCGGCGGCGGCTTCGGCCGGCGCGCCTTCCCCGACTTCGCCATCGAGGCAGCGCTGCTGTCGAAGGCCGCCGGCGTGCCGGTGAAGGTGCAGTGGACGCGCGAGGACGACATGCAGCACGACTTCTACCGTCCCGCGAGCGTGCATCGCATCACCGCCGGCCTCGACGCGAACGGCAGGATCGCCGCCTGGCACCACCGCATGGCCGGCCCGGCGATCAACTCCTGGATGGGGCAGGGCGATCCGGCCGAGAGCGAAGTCTTCGACGCCGATCAGCTGCCGCCGATCGCGAACGCGCGCCTCGACTTCGCGAACGTCGACTCCGTCGTGCCGCGCGGTTGGTGGCGCTCGGTCGAGAACACGTTCAATGCCTTTGCCGTGCAGTCGATGATGGACGAGCTCGCGCACGCGTCCGGCAAGGATCCGATCGAGTTCCAGCTGGCGATGCTGAAGCCCGGCTACAAGGTCGAGGCCAAGAACGCGCCGGCGTACGAAGCCGACCGTCTCCGCCGCGTCATCGAGCTGGCCCGCGACAAGGCCGGATGGGGCAAGCCGCTGCCGGCCGGCCGCGCGCGCGGTTTCGCTGCGTGGTACTCGTTCCGCTCGTACGTCGCGGAGATCGCCGAGGTCTCCGTCGACAAGAACGGCGCGCCGCGCGTCCACCGCGTCGTCGCCGCCATCGACTGCGGCATCCCGGTGAACCCCGACGGCGTGGCCGCGCAGATCGAGGGCGGCATCGTCTACGGCCTCACCGCCGCGCTGTACGGCGCGATCACCATCGACGGCGGCGCCGTGCAGCAGTCGAACTTCCACGACTATCCGCTGCTGACGATGGAGCAGATGCCCGCCATCGACGTGCACATCGTCCCGAGCACCGCCGCGCCCACGGGCACCGGCGAGCCGGGGACGCCGCCGATCGCGCCGGCGGTGGCGAATGCGATGTTTGTGTTGACGGGGAAGAGAGTGCGTAAACTGCCGATAGGTTCTTGATCGTTGTTCGTTCTTGGTTCTTAGTTCTTAGTTTGACCGAACCACGACGACAACGAACAACTAAGAACCAAGAACTGACAACTAAGAACGAATTTCGTGCACGAAATCGACAAAACCCTCTCCGCCCTCCGCCGCGTCGCCGACGACGGCAAGCGCGGCATCCTCGTCACCATCGTGGCCACGCGTGGGTCGACCTACCGCCGGGCCGGCGCGCGGGCTGTGATCAGCGAGGACGGCGACTCCTTCGGCACGCTCAGCGGCGGCTGCCTGGAGCGCGACCTCGCCGAGCGCGCCCGGGCCTGGCTCGCCGATCCGAAGCCGCGCCTCTTCACCTACGACAGCACGAAGTCCTCCGACATCGTCTTCGGCCTCGGCCTCGGCTGCCGCGGCGAGATGGACGTGCTCGTCGAGCCCTTCGACCGCGAGCGCCTGCCGCGCCTGGCCACGGAGTTCCGCTGGAACGGACGGGAGCCGGTGGTGTGGACGACGTCGCTCGACGGGCGCGAGCTGCTCGTCGAGTCGATCCGCCCCGAGCGCGCCATCGCCATCTTCGGCGGCGGCAACGACGTCGAGCCGGTGGCGCGCATCGCCGAGCAGCTCGGCTGGCGCGCCGCGGTGATCTCGCCGAAGGACATGCACCCCGAGACGGTGAAGGAGCGCGTCGACCTCGGCGCCTTCGACGCCGCGGCGATCATGACCCACACGTTCCTGCACGACCTGGCGCTGCTCGCGGCGATCCTGCCGAGCCCGATCCCGTACGTCGGCCTCCTCGGCCCGCGCACGCGCGGCGAGGAGCTGCTCGCCCAGCTCGGCCCCGACGTGCCGCGCGAGCGCCTGCACTCGCCGATGGGCCTCGACCTCGGCGGCGAGACCCCCGAGGAGATCGCCCTGGCGATCGTGGCGGAGATTCAGGCCGTGCTGAACCAGCGCGACGCCAAGTCGCTGTGCGAGCTCGACCTCCCGATCCACGCGACAATGCTGCAGTGTCCGTGACGATCGTGATTCTGGCCGCCGGCGCGTCGAAGCGCCTCGGCCATCCGAAGCAGCTCGTCGAGATCGACGGCGAGACGCTGCTCGCGCGTGCGTACCGTGTCGCGTCCGCGGTGGCGCCGGTGGTCGTGGTGACGCGGCGGGAGCTCGCGTTCGGCGACGCCGTGATCAATGAACATCCTGAAGAAGGCATGGCCTCATCGATTCGCCTCGGCGTGGCCGCCTGCGACGGCGACGTGCTGCTGATGACGTGCGATCAGCCTCACGTGACCTCGGCGCATCTGCGCGCGCTGATCGACGCGGGCGCGCCGATCGCCGCGACCGCCTACGCCGGAATCGCGGGCGTGCCGGCATTTTTCGCTCGAGAATTTCGCGACGAGCTGCTCGCGCTGCGCGGCGACGTCGGCGCACGGAGCGTGATCGAGCGGCATCGGGAGGTGGTCGTGGCGATTCCGCTGCCGGAGGCGGAATTGGATGTTGATTAGAAGCTGTACCGCAGCTCGACGGTCACCGTGTGCCCGTCCGTGTTCGGGTTGAACCCCGACTCCTGCGCGGCGATGCGGTCTCCGGTGACCTGCACGAACTCCGCGCCGAGGCGCACGCGGTCGTTCACGTCGTGGAACCAGGCGAAGAGCCAGGAGCGGCCGTGCTCCGTGTTCGTCTCCGCGGGCGCGTGGTCGCGATCGATCGTGGAGAAGCCGTCGTAGCGCGCGGAGAAGCGCTCGTGCCCCATCTTGTGCGAGATCAGCACGTACCACGCGCTGATGTCGGCGTCGACGAAGATCGGCGGCGCGCCCATGCCGGTCTTGCCGCGCAGGTACTCCGCCGCCGCCGTCGTCGGCGAGCTGAGGCCCACCTGCGCGCCGACGACGTCGAAGCGCGTCTTCCACGCGTACTCGTCGCGGTACTCCTCGCGGTCGCCGCGGTTGTCGAAATGCGTCAGCTGCACCATGGCCCGCTCCGGCAGCTGCAGGCGCACGCGTCCGGCGTAGCCGGTGCGCTTGTCGAGGTCCTTCTCGAACGGCACCGTGCCGTCGGCGCGCTGATCAGCGAAGCCCGTCTTCAGCGACAGCAGCGGCGGCAGCGGCAGCACCTCGTTGTAGACCGTCAGCCGATTGCCGACCGTCCAGCCGCGCCACGCCAGCAGCGCGCCGGCGGTGTCGTTGTTGCGGAAGGCCGTCGCCCCCACGGTGACGTAGAAGTTCGGCTTGAACTGCAGGTCGACGCCGACGGGGCGCACCTCTTCGCCGATCCAGGTGTTCAGCGCGGAGAAGGAGATCGTGTACGGCGACGACCAGAGCGGTCCGGTGTTCTCGCGCGACGTGCCGAGGAAGAACTGGCCGGCGCGGAGTTGCAAATGCTCGTTGTGCAGCTCGACCCAGGCGTCGACGAGCCCGCCCCGCCGCCCCGCGTAGCGCGACGGTTCGCGCCGGGCCAGCCCCGAGGCGTGCGCGGTGAGCCACGGCGCCGGATTCCAGTCGGCGCCGATCTGCGCGGTGGCAAAGAAGACGTTGCGGTCGCCGCCGGCTTCGAGGCGGCCGAAATCGCGCTCCAGCCACGACGGCGGGCCGCTGGCGTTCACGCCCCGCGCGGTGAGGATGCCGCTGATCGTGAAGGCCTGCTGCGCGTGCGCGGCGGCCGCGATCGCCAGGAGGATCAGAGCGCAGTACGTGGATCTCGCCAAAGTCCGACCTGCTTTCGCCCGTAGTCTATCGCCACGAGAAATTTCGATAAAAGCCGATTTCCGGCGCGCGCCTGCGACACGTCGGCGTAGAGGACGTCGATGCTGCCGAAGTCGGTGCCGGCGACGACGACGCGCGCCTTCCGCCGTCCCGCGGGCGCGGTGCCGCGCGGGAGCACGAGCGTGTCGGGCGAGGCGGTGTCGACGATCGCGACGACGCTGCCGCCGTCGACGCTCACCTTGATCATCGGCTCGGCGGCGAAGCGGAACATCGTCATCTCCGCGTGCTCCACGCCGAGGCGGCTGAACGTCAGCAGGCCGGCGCGGTAGTCGATCGTGATCGAGTTCCGCCCCCACACGTCCGCGCCGACGATGGCGTCGCTCACGCCGCGGAGGTCGGTGACGACCGGCGTGAACTGCAGCGCCTCACGCTCGTTGAGCTGCAGAGCGTGCCGCGACTCCCGCGGCAGCGTGGGCGCGTAACCCGCATCGAGGAGCGTGCGCTGCTCGGCCGAGCCGAGGAGGAAGCGGCCGGGGCGGCCGTCGATCGTCGCCGCGGTCAGCACGATCAGGTTTTTGCGGAGCGTGAAGGCGACGTTGACTTCCTGTCCCACCGGCTCGTTTCGCCAGGGGACGGCGACGGAGCAGGCCGCCAGCATCAACGTTGCGATCAACAGCTTTTTCGAGTACATAGC
>JBKOUP010000165.1:0-5337 GCA_046723495.1 Acidobacteriota bacterium | reverse complement strand
GAGGTTCTGGCGGAAGCGGCCCTGCTTGCCCTTGAGCGTGTCGGAGAGCGACTTCAGGGGGCGGTTGTTCGAGCCCTTGAGCACGCGGCCGCGGCGGCCGTTGTCGAAGAGCGCGTCGACCGCTTCCTGGAGCATGCGCTTCTCGTTGCGCACGATCACGTCGGGCGCGCGGAGCTCGAGCAGCTTCTTCAAGCGATTGTTGCGGTTGATCACGCGGCGGTAGAGATCGTTCAGGTCCGACGTCGCGAAGCGGCCGCCGTCGAGGGGGACGAGCGGGCGCAGCTCGGGCGGAATCACCGGGATGACGTCGAGGATCATCCAGTCCGGACGGTGGCCCGACTTGCGGAAGGCGTCGACGACCTTGAGGCGCTTGGCGGCCTTGAGCTTCTTGATCTGCGACGTCTCCGTGCGCATGATCAGGCGCAGCTCGTCGGAGAGCTCCTCGACGGTGACGCGGCGGAGCAGTTCCTTGATCGCCTCCGCGCCCATCTTGGCCACGAAGACGTCGCCGTACTGCCCGCGCAGCTCGCGGTAGCGCTCCTCGGTGACGAGCTCTTTCTCGTTGAGCACGCCGGTGAGGTCGCCGGAGTCGATGACCACGTACGACTCGAAGTAGAGGATGCGCTCGAGATCGCGCAGGGAGATGTCGAGCAGGTGTCCGATGCGCGACGGCAGTCCCTTGAAGAACCAGACGTGCGACACCGGCGAGGCCAGCTCGATGTGGCCCATGCGCTCGCGGCGGACCTTCGACTTCGTGACCTCGACGCCGCATTTGTCGCAGATCACGCCGCGGTGCTTCATGCGCTTGTACTTGCCGCAGAGGCATTCCCAGTCGGTGATGGGGCCGAAGATCTTGGCGCAGAAGAGGCCGTCGCGCTCCGGCTTGAAGGTGCGGTAGTTGATCGTCTCCGGCTTCGTCACCTCGCCGTACGACCACGAACGGATCTTTTCCGGAGAGGCGAGGGAGATCTTGATGGCGTTGAAGTCATTGATCGCCTGCTGCCTGGTCGGTTGAAAGAGTGCGTTGAACGATTCCAATTTGTGCCTCCGTATCTTCTCGGCGAAATGTGGGGACGGGCTTTAGCCCGTCGGGTGGCGGGCTGAAGCCCGCCCCACATCATTCCTTCAACAACTCCACATCGAGACAGAGTGACTGCAGCTCGCGAACGAGCACGTTGAACGACTCCGGCAAGCCCGGATCGTCCGGGACCTCGCCTTTGACGATGGCCTCGTAGACCTTGGAGCGGCCTTCGACGTCGTCCGACTTCACGGTGAGCAGCTCTTGCAGCGTGTAGGCGGCGCCATACGCCTCGAGAGCCCACACTTCCATCTCTCCGAAGCGCTGGCCGCCGAACTGGGCCTTGCCGCCGAGGGGCTGCTGGGTGATCAGCGAGTACGGTCCGATCGAGCGGGCGTGGATCTTGTCGTCGACGAGGTGCGACAGCTTCAGCATGTAGATGAAGCCCACGCAGACCTTCTGCTCGAAGCGCTCGCCGGTCATGCCGTCGAAGAGATCGGTCTTGCCGTCGTTCGGCAGCGACGACGCCTTGAGCTGCGTCTTGATCTCCGACTCCGTGGCGCCGTCGAACACCGGCGTGGCGAAGTAGAGGCCGAGCGAGCGCGCGGCCCAGCCGAGGTGTGTCTCGAGAATCTGGCCGACGTTCATGCGCGAGGGGACGCCGAGCGGGTTGAGAACGATCTCCACCGGCGTGCCGTCCGGCATGTACGGCATGTCTTCTTCAGGCAGGATGCGGCTGATGACGCCCTTGTTGCCGTGGCGTCCGGCCATCTTGTCGCCGACGGAGAGCTTGCGCTTCATGGCCACGTAGACCTTGATCATCTTGATCACGCCGGGCGGCAGCTCGTCGCCCTTCTGCAGGTCTTCGCGGCGCTCCTCGGCTTTCTGCTCGAGCACGCGCACGCGATTCTCGGCGCGCTCGACGAACATGCGGATCGTCTCGCGCGTCTCCTCGTCGACCGGCAGCGCCAGCAGCTCGCGGCGGGAGAGGCGATTCACGGCGTCGCGCGAGGCGGACTCGCCCTTTTTCACGAGCGTCTCGCCCGTGCGGAAGTCGACCACGTCACGCTGCAGCTTCTTGTCGGAGAGCAGCTCGGAAATGCGTTTGTTGCGGGCGTCGGTGATGATGCGGATCTCGTCCTGGATGTTGCGGTTCATCCGGTCGATCTCGGATTCTTCGATCGACTTCGCGCGCGAATCCTTCTCCACGCCCTTGCGCGAGAAGATCTTCACGTCGACGACGGTGCCTTCGATGCCCGGAGGCGTCTTGAGCGAGGCGTCGCGGACGTCGCCGGCCTTCTCGCCGAAAATCGCGCGGAGCAGCTTCTCTTCCGGAGTGAGCTGCGTCTCGCCCTTCGGCGTGACCTTGCCGACGAGGATGTCGCCCTGCTTCACCGTTGCGCCGATGCGCACGATGCCGGACTCGTCGAGATCGCGCAGCGCCGACTCCGAGACGTTCGGGATGTCGCGCGTGATCTCCTCGGGGCCGAGCTTGGTGTCGCGGGCCTCGATCTCGAACTCCTCGATGTGGATCGAGGTGTAGTAGTCCTCTTTGACGAGCTTCTCGGAGACGAGAATCGCGTCCTCGAAGTTGTTCCCGCGCCACGGCATGAAGGCCACCAGGATGTTGCGTCCGAGCGCCAGCTCGCCGGCGTCGGTGCAGGGGCCGTCGGCGAGGACCTGGCCTTTGCGCACGCGCTGGCCTTCCGTGACGACGGGCTTCTGCGTGATGCAGGTGTTCTGGTTCGAGCGCTTGAACTTGACGAGCTGGTAGATGTCGGCGCCGAACTCCTTCGTCTCGCCGGTCTCGACGTCCTCGGACTCGACGCGGACGATGATGCGGTTGGAGTCGACGAGGTCGACCACGCCGCCGCGCTTGCAGACGACGACGGCGCCGGAGTCGCGCGCGACGACGTTCTCCATCCCGGTGCCGACCAGCGGCGACTCGGTGCGCAGCAGCGGCACGGACTGGCGCTGCATGTTCGCGCCCATGAGCGCGCGGTTGGCGTCGTCGTTCTCGAGGAACGGCACGAGCGAAGCCGCGACCGACACGAGCTGCTTCGGCGAGACGTCGATGAAGTCGACCTTCTCCTTCTCGATGGAGACGAAGTCGCCGGACTGCCGGGCGATGACGCGGTCGTGGACGAGGTTTCCGTCCTCGTCGATGACGACGTTGGCCTGGGCGATCGTGTAGCGCTCCTCATCCCACGCGGAGAGGTAGAACGCGAACGGCTCGGCCTCGGCCAGTTGCAGCTGTCCGCGCTTCTTCGCGGCCTGGGCGTTCTCCTTGGCGATACGGTTGTTTTCCTTCTGCAGGTCGCGCTTCTCGACGATCTGGCCGAGGGTGAAGCTCGTGTCGCCGACCTTGACGATGCGGTAGTGATCGAGCACGCGACCGTCGTGCACCTTCTTGTACGGCGACTCGATGAAGCCGTACTCGTTGATGCGCGCGTAGCAGGCCAGCGACGAGATCAGGCCGATGTTCGGGCCTTCCGGCGTCTCGATCGGGCAGATGCGGCCGTAGTGCGTCGGGTGCACGTCGCGGACTTCGAATCCGGCGCGCTCGCGCGAGAGGCCGCCTGGTCCGAGGGCCGACAAACGGCGCTTGTGCGTGACCTCGGAGAGCGGGTTCGTCTGGTCCATGAACTGCGACAGCTGCGACGAGCCGAAGAACTCCTTGATGGCCGCGATGACCGGCTTGGAGTTGATCAGGTCGTGCGGCATGGCCGAGTCGATGTCCTGATGGACCGACATCTTTTCCTTGATGGCGCGCTCCATCCGGACCAGGCCGATGCGGAACTGGTTCTCCAGGAGCTCGCCGACGGCGCGCACGCGGCGGTTGCCGAGGTTGTCGATGTCGTCGACGCGGCCGACGTCCTTGCGCAGGCGGAGCAGGTAGTTGATGACGACGAAGAAGTCCTCCGCCGACATCGTCTTCTGCGTCACCGGCGAGTCGAGGTCGAGCTTGATGTTGAACTTGAAGCGGCCGACGCGGGAGAAGTCGTACTTGCGGGCATCGAAGAACATCCCCTCGAACAGGGCCTTGGCCGACTCCAGCGTCGGAGGATCGCCGGGGCGCATGCGCCGGTAGATCTCGATGATGGCGGCCTCGAACGACTTGGAGGCGTCCTTGCGCACGGTGTTGAGGAGGATGTCGGAGACGAGGTCCCACTCGGGGAAGATGACGTCGGCCTCGGCGATGCCGTGGCTGGCGAAGTCCTCGGCCCAATCGGCCGGGAGGCTCTCGCCGGCCTCGAAGAGGACCTCGCCGGTGTTGACGTCGACGACGTCGGAGAGGAAGACGGCCTTGTCCATCGCCTTCGGATCGACCTTGACGGTGGCCTCGTTCGTCTTCGTCAGCGCGTCGGCCATCTTCTGGTCGAGCTTGACGCCGCCGAAGACGGTGCGCACGGCGCGGCGGCCGCGCACGGAGTGGCGATCCTTGGCCTCTTCCTGGTCGAGGACGCGCTTGTCGAAGGTGAGCGTGACCTGCTCGCCGTTCACTTTGGCCTTGATCGGCGTGTAGAACTGGCGAAGGATCTCCTCGTCCGTCGTCAGGCCGAGGGCGCGCAGGAACACGGAGCCGAGGAACTTGCGCTTGCGGTCGATGCGGACGTAGAGGATGTTCTTCTGGTCGTACTCGAACTCCACCCAGGAGCCGCGGTACGGGATGATCTTGGCCAGGAACGTGTGCGCCGACTCCTTGGTGAAGAAGACGCCGGGCGAGCGGTGGAGCTGGCTGACGATGACGCGCTCGGTGCCGTTGATGATGAACGTGCCGTTCTCGGTCATCAGAGGGATGTCGCCGAAGAAGACTTCCTCTTCCTTGGCGTCGCGCATGTGCTTGACGCCGGTGTCGGGGTCTTTGTCGTAGACGAAGAGGCGGAAGGTGACCTTGAGCGGGACGCTGTAGGTCATGCCGCGCTCCTGGCACTCCTCGACGGAGTACTTCATCTGCAGGTCGACGGGGTTGCCGCAGATGTCGCAGACCTCGACGCGGTTCTTGTTGATGACGCCGCAGCGCTGGCAGTTGACCGTCTCTTCGTGCGGGTGATCGGTGATGATCTTGGCGCCGCAGTTCGCGCAGTTCATTCGAAGGTGCTCGAGGCCCTTCAGCTGACCGCACTTGCACTCCCAGTTGCCGATCGAGAACTTCACGAAGTCGAGCGAGCAGGTCTCCCGGAAGTCACTGAAAGGGAAGACGCTGGTGAAGACCGACTGCAGGCCGGTGTCTTCACGCTCTTCCGGCAGGAGGTTCATCTGCAGGAAGCGCTCGTACGACTTGCGCTGCACGTCGATCAGGTTGGGCAGCGCCATGT
>JBKOUP010000257.1:0-3175 GCA_046723495.1 Acidobacteriota bacterium | reverse complement strand
CGGATGATCCTCACCGGCGAGGCGACCACCGCCCTGGTCGGCGGCATGGAGAACATGTCGCAGGCGCCGCACGTCATCTGGGGAGCGCGGCAGGGGCTCAAGCTCGGCCAGGGCAAGCTCGACGACCTGCTGATGGCGGCGCTGTTCGACACCTGGTGCGGCTGCTACATGGCGCAGACCAGCAACAACCTGGCGCGCGACTACGGCATCAGCCGGCAGGAGCAGGACGAGTTCGCCATCCTCTCGCAGCGCCGGGCCGGCGAGGCGTGGCAGGCCTGCCGCCTGTCGCAGGAGGTGGTGCCGGTGCCCGTCGGCAAAAGTGGGAAGGGCAAGAAAGCGACGGTCGTCGAGCGCGACGACCACATGCGCCCCGAGACCACCATGGACGACCTCGCGGGTCTCCCCACCGCCTTCGACAAGGACGGCTTCGTCACCGCCGGCAACGCCTCGGGTATCGTCGACGGCGCGGCCATGGTCGTCGTGTCGGAAACGGTCAACGGCAAGCAGCCCCTCGGCCGCATCGTCTCGTGGGGCATCAGCGGCTGCGATCCGGAGATCATGGGCATCGGTCCCGTGCCGGCGACGCAGATCGCGCTCAAGCGCGCCGGGATGACGCTCGACGACCTCGACCTCATCGAGATCAACGAGGCCTTCGCCGGGCAGATCCTGGCCGTGATCAAGGAGCTCGGCATCAACACCGAGAAGCTGAACGTCAACGGCGGCGCCATCGCCCTCGGCCATCCGCTCGGCGCCTCCGGCACGCGACTCGTGCTCACGCTGCTCTACGAGCTGCGCCGGCGCAAGCAGCGCTACGGCCTGGCCTCGGCGTGCATCGGCGGCGGGCAGGGGATCGCCATGATCGTGGAGAGCGCGTGAAACGGCTCCTCGCCGTGCTCGCGATCCTGTTCCTCGGCGTGGCCGCCAAGCCGCGCACCGTCACGCTCGACGTGAAGGACGAAGACGTCCACGTCATCCTCAAGTCGATGCAGCAGCAGTGCGCGATCAAGAATCTCGTCATCGATCCGAACGTGTCGGGCAAGGGGACGTTCTTCTTCAAGGACGTTCCCTGCGGGACGGCGTTCGACACCGTCCTCAGCACGATGGGGCTCGCCGCCGAGGTCTCCGACGACGTGGTCGCGGTCGAACGCAGACGATGACGGCGCGTACAGCGGTCCGCATCGCGGTGGTGGTGATCATCGCCGGCGCCGTGATCGCGGTGCTGGTGTCGCCGCTGCGCCACCAGCTGACGCTCTCCAACGCCCGGAGCTGGGTCTCGAGCGAGCGCGCCCACGTGCAGTCGCTGTGGTGGACGCCGCTCGTGCTCATCGCCGCGTACGGCATCGGCTGCATCTTCGCCATTCCGGCGACGCTGTTCATCGCCACGGCCGGCGCGCTGTGGGGATGGAAGGCCGGACTTGCGTACGCGATGGCCGGCGGCATGCTCGGCGCCAGCCTCTCGTACTTTCTCGGCCGCTACCTCGGCGAAGGACTGCTGGAGCGCTTCGGCAAGGCCGGCGCCGCCGTTCGGCGCCAGATCGAGCGCGCCGGCTTCCGCACCATGCTCATCATCCGCCTCATCCCCGGACCGCCGTTCGCCATGTGGAACTACGGCGCCGGCGTGGCCCGCTTCCCCTTCGGCATCTACTTCCTGGCCACGCTTCTCGGCACGTTGCCGGCGCATTTCGTCTTCGTCTACTCCGCAGACGCGCTCTTCAGCGGGACGATGACGGAGCGCGACGCTCTGAAGACGCTGGCCGAGGTCGGGGCGCTGCTCATCGCCTTGACGCTGATTCCGACGATCATCAAACGTTTCGCGCGAAAGAGTGCTGAGCCCTGAGTGCACCAGACCGTGTGCTATATTGTTCGATCCGCGCGAGCGGCGCCATGATCGAGATCCAAATCGTTCCGAGCGACATCCGTCGCAGCGTGCGCTACGTTTTCTTCGACCGCAGGCGCGTGGTCGTGGCCATCGTGGCGCTCTCCGTGCTGCTGGCGGGACTGATCGGATCGATGGCCGCGGCCCCCACCGTCATCCGCCGCGTCTACAAGGACAACTTCCTCAAGAACATGCGCGTGGAGCGGGACATCCAGCGCGAGCGCCTGCACGAGAACGTGCAGCAGATGTCGTCGCTGGAGCGCAGCCTCGAGGAGCACCGCATCCGCGTGGAGAAGCTGATCACGATCTACGGCCTCGACCGCGACCTCGGCAAGGGCGGCTTCTCGATTCCGATGACGAAGGCCGACACGACGGACGCGCAACTCGACGACGCCCAGCGCCGCGAGGCCAGCCTGCGCGTGGCCATGCGCCGCCTGCAGCTGCAGCTCGAGCTGCTCTCGCAGTACGAGCGCGACAACGCCGACATGGTCCGGCACACGCCGTCGATCCTTCCGCTGCCGGCCGACCGCTTCGTCCTCACCTCGCCGTTCGGCGTGCGCATCTCGCCGTTCACGCGCGCCGCCGACTTCCACAAAGGCCTCGACCTCTCCGCCCCCGCCGGCACGCCGATCTACGCCGCCGCCGACGGCGTGGTCAGCTTCGCCGGCCGCTACCCGCTGCGCGAGAGCGTGGCCTGGTGGCGCTTCGGCAACGTCGTCACCATCAATCACAACGACCGCTTCGTCACCATCTACGGCCACTGCGACACGATCAACGTGCACGCCGGGCAGCAGGTCAAGCAGGGCCAGGTCATCGCCACAGTCGGCTCGACCGGCTGGAGCACGAACCCGCACCTGCACTACGAAGTGCGCAGCACGCTCGAGAATCCGGACGCGTACCAGCCCATCGACCCGCGCATTTACATTCTCAATTACCAGTGGTCCAATGAGGCATCGCTGTTGATGAAGTCGAGGACCTCGAAGGACTACAAGGACTTCGATCCGCTGCCGCCGGCGTTCGTAGGGAAGAGGAGAGGGTGATGAGCGCAGCCGCCGATCAAGCGAATTTCCCCACCATGATCATCCCGCGCGGAACGGAGATCCGCGTGAACCCCCAGGGACAGCTTTCGATCAAGACGCCGGGCAACCTGGTGATCCAGAACTCCGGCAACTACTCGGAGATCGAGTCGACGAACGGCTCGATCCGCATCGAGGAGAACGTCACCGTCGAAGCGGTGAGCATCCGCGCCGGGCAGGCCTGCTTCATCCAGGGGACGCTGACGGCGTGGAAGGTCCATGC
>JBKOUP010000502.1:0-4058 GCA_046723495.1 Acidobacteriota bacterium | reverse complement strand
ACCATCTTGCCGGCGCGCTCGACCACCTTCGCCATCAGCTCGTCGTGCGCCGCTTCCTCGACCAGGAGGCGCGAGCCGGCCGCGCAGACTTCACCCTTGCCGTAGAAGATGGCGTTGAGCGCGCCGCGCGCGGCGGCGTCGAGGTCGGCGTCGGCGAAGACGATGTTCGGCGATTTCCCGCCGAGCTCCAGCGACACCTTCTTCAGCGTCTTCGCCGCACGGGCCATGAGCTGCTTCCCGACCTCGGTCGATCCGGTGAAGGCGATGGCGTCGACGCCGGGATGATCGACGATGGCGTTGCCGACGACGCTGCCGCGTCCCGGCACGACGTTGAGCACGCCCGCCGGCAGGCCGCACTCCTTGGCGTACTCGGCGAACTTCGGCAGCGACAGCGATGTGTTCGAGGCCGGCTTGATCACCACCGCGTTTCCGCACGCCAGCGCCGGGGCGATCTTCCACACCGCCAGCATCAGCGGGAAGTTCCACGGCGTGATCGCGCCGACCACGCCGACCGGCTCGCGCAGCGTGTATGTGAACGCGTTCTCCTGCACCGGGATCGTCTCGCCCGCGACCTTTCCCGACCAGCCGGCGAAGTAGTAGAGGCACTCCGCGGCCGCGGGCGTGTCGACGAACTGCGACTCGAAGATCGGCTTGCCGTTGTCGAGCGTCTCGATCCGTCCGATCTCCTCGGCGCGCGCGGAGAGCATCTCCGCCAGGCGCCACATCACCTTGGCGCGGTCGCGCGGCTTCATCTTCTGCCACTCGCTGCCCGGCTCGAGCTGCGCCCGCGCTGCGCGCACGGCGGCGTCGACATCGTCCGGCCCGGCCGAGGCGACGTCGGCGAGCTTCTCCTCGGTCGCGGGATTGAACGTGGCGAACGTCTCGCCGCTGCGGGCGTCGACGAAGTCGCCGTTGATGAAGAGTTTGTCTTGCATGGCGGCGCATCGTAACTTATCGAACGACTCAGCGTATGAGTGGCCAGCAAAGGAGAACTGCATGAAGATCCTCAGAGCGATTCTGCCGCTCGTTTTTTGCCTCGCCACCGCGGCGCAGGCTGACCTCGGCCCGCTGATCCCCCGCGACGTCCTCTTCGGGAACCCCGAGCGCGCCAGCCCGCGCCTCTCGCCGGACGGCACGCGCATGGCCTGGGTCGCGCCCGACAAAAAGAACGTCCTCCAGGTATGGGTGAAGACCATCGGCAAGGACGACGACAAGATGATCACGGCCGACAAGAAGCGCGGCATCCGCACGTACTTCTGGGCCGAGGACAACAAGACCATCCTCTATCTGCAGGACAACGACGGCGACGAGAACTTCCACGTCCACGGCGTCGACCTCAGCAACCACAACGATCGCGACTTCACCGCGATCCAGGGCGTCCGGGCTGGGGTCGTGTCGCTCGAGGCGCGTTGGCCCAACGAGGCCCTCGTGGCCATGAACGCGCGCGACCGGCACCTCTTCGACGTCTACCGGCTGAACATCGAGACCGGCGCGCTGACGCTCGATACGCAGAACCCCGGCGACGTCACCGACTGGGTCGCCGACAGCACGCTGAACGTCCTCGGCGCGTTCGTGGCCACGCCCGACGGCGGCACGGAGCTGCGCGTCCGCGAGAACAAGAACGCGCCGTGGAAGACGCTGATCAAAGCGGGCCCCGAGGAGAACCTCGGCTTCGACGGCTTCACCGCCGACGGCAAAGCCGCGTACATCGAGAGCTCCCTCGGCAGCGACACCGTCCGCCTCGTGCAGAAGGACGTTGCCAGCGGCGCGGAGAAAGTCATCGCCTACTCCGACGACGTCGACGCCGGCACGGTCATGATCAACGACAACACGCGCGTCGTCGAAGCGGTGTCGTTCGAGCCGGGGCGGCGGCAGTGGAAAGTCATCGATCCGGCCGTGAAGGCCGACTTCGACGGCATCGCCAAGCTCGACTCGGGCGACTTCGCCATCGGCAGCCGCGACCACGCCGACAAGCATTGGCTCGTCGCCTTCACCTCCGACCGCGGCCCCGTCAAGTACTACGTCTGGGACCGCACGGCCAAGAGCGGCACGTACCTCTTCTCCAACCGCCCGAAGCTCGAAGGCTTGCAGCTCTCCGAGATGCGTCCCGTGGTCATCAAGACGCGTGACGGCCTGAACATGCACGCCTACCTCACGCTCCCGGCCGGCCTGGCGCCGAAGAACCTGCCGATGGTGCTCTTCCCGCACGGCGGCCCATGGGCGCGCGACGCCTGGGGCTACAGCAGCACGGCCCAGTGGTTGGCCAACCGCGGCTACGCCGTGCTGCAGCCGGAGTTCCGCGGCTCGACCGGCTTCGGGAAGAAGTTCCTCCACGCCGGCGACAAGCAGTGGGGACTGAAGATGCACGATGACCTGATCGACGCCGCGAACTGGGCGGTGAAGGAAGGCTTCGCCGATTCGAAGCGCATCGCCATCATGGGTGGCTCGTACGGCGGCTACGCCACGCTGGCCGGCCTGACCTTCACGCCCGACTACTTCGCCTGCGGTGTCGACATCGTCGGGCCGTCGAACCTGAAGACGCTCATCGGCGCGATTCCGCCGTACTGGAAGACGTTCCGGGCGATCTTCGATCAGCGCATGGGCAACGTCGACGATCCGAAGGACGCGGAGCTGGTGAAGAACGCCTCGCCGCTGTTCAAGGCCGATCGGATCAAGAAGCCGCTGCTCATCGGCCAGGGGGCGAACGACCCGCGCGTCAACAAGGCCGAGTCGGAGCAGATCGTCGAGGCCATCGAGAAGAACGGCGGCGCGGTGACGTATGTCCTCTACACCGACGAGGGCCACGGCTTCGCCCGGCCGGAGAACAGCATCGACTTCAACGCCCGCGCCGAGAACTTCCTCGCCCAATGCCTCGGCGGCCGCGCCGAGCCGCTGACCGGCGAGAAGATCGCCGGATCGACGGCGATCGTGAGAGTGGTGACCAAGAAGTAGCTCCCGCCTCTTGACATCGGATACTGTGCGCCACATACTGTGTGGCGTACAGTATGCCCGATGATCTCTACGAAAATCTCCGCCTCGAGCTCCGCCGCGGCTCGGTCGTCCTGGCCGTGCTCGCGGCGCTGCGCCGCGAGCAGTACGGCTACACGCTGCGCAAGGCCCTCGCGGACGCGGGGATGCCGGTCGACGAGGGCACGCTCTACCCTCTGCTGCGCCGGCTGGAATCGCAAGGCCTCCTGGTCAGCGAGTGGCGCGAAGAGGAGAAGCGCAACAAACGCTTCTACCGGCTCTCCCACGAAGGAAAGCTGATCCTCAAACAACTCCTCGCCGAGTGGAAGCACATCAACGGATCGCTCGAGGCGATTCTGTAGGAGACGACTCATGGAACTGGTCGACCGCTATCTGCAAGCCGTGAGGTTCTGGCTGCCGCGCGAGCAGCAGGACGATATCGCCCGCGAGCTCTCCGCCGATATCTTCGAGCAGATCGAAGAGGAAGAGCGCGGCCTGGGGCGGCTCATGACTCAGGCGGAGGTCGAGGCCGTGCTGAAGCGGCGCGGACGGCCCTTCGTCGTCGCCAACCGCTATCTGCCCCAGCGGCAACTGATCGGACCGCTGCTCTTCCCGATGTACACGCTGGTGCTGAAGCTGATCGGCCTCGTGTACGTGCTTCCGTGGATCATCGTCTGGACGTTCCTCCTCGCCTTCGTCCCCTCGTACCGCGGCCACATCGCCCGCGACCTCGGCACGCTCTGGAGCATCGCCGTGCAGATCTTCGCCGCGGTGACGATCGTTTTCGCGCTGGTGGAGCACTACTTCGGCGCGACGAAGTTGCTGGCGGAGTGGGACCCGCGCCGGCTCCCCGCGGTGCGGCCGCAGCGGGACGTGAACCGCATCCCGCGCGCGAGCTCGATCGCCGAGGTCGTGGCCAACGTGCTCTTCATCGCCTGGTGGGCGGGAGGCTATCCGATCTTCTACGGGCCGTCTTGGATCAGCGGCACGATCTTTCCGGAGTTCCACCGGCTCGTCTTCGTTCCCGTCCTGTTCCTGGCCATGATCACGGCGGCGGTCGCGGTGGTGAACATCGTCCGTCCGTACTGGAC
>JBKOUP010000469.1:0-4329 GCA_046723495.1 Acidobacteriota bacterium | reverse complement strand
GCTCGTCGACGGCCAGGGCAACTTCGGCTCGCTCGACGACGATCCGCCCGCGGCCATGCGCTACACCGAGGTGCGGCTGACGCGCTTCGCCGAAGAGCTCATGCGCGACGACATCGACAAGGAAACCGTCGACTGGGTGCCGAACTACGACGGCACCGAGCGCGAGCCGTCGGTGCTGCCGGCGAAGTTCCCGAACCTCCTCGTCAACGGCTCCTCCGGCATCGCCGTCGGCATGGCCACGAACATCCCCCCGCACAACCTCGGCGAGGTGATCGACGCTTGCCTCATGATGATCGAGAACCCGAAGGTGACGTGGAAGGAGCTGATGACCGTCCTTCCCGGTCCCGACTTCCCCACCGGCGGCTTCATCCACGGCCTCGACGGCATCCGCCAGGCCTACGAGACCGGGCGCGGGATCATCCAGGTCCGCGCGCGCGCCGGCGTGGAGACGTCGAAGAAGGGCGACAAGCAGCAGATCGTCGTGACGGAAGTGCCGTACATGACGAACAAGGCCCGCCTCGAAGAGAAGATCGCGGAGCTGGTGAAGGACAAGCGGATCGAGGGGATCTCCGACACGCGCGATGAGTCATCGCGCGAAGGGATCCGCCTGGTCATCGAGCTGAAGCGCGATGCCATCCCCGAGGTCGTCCTCAACAATCTGTACCGCAACACGCAGATGCAGACGACGTTCGGGATCATCTTCCTGGCCATCGTCAACAACAAGCCGGAGGTCATGGACGTCGCCACGATCATCCGGCACTTCCTCGAGCACCGGAAAGAGATCATCGTCCGCCGGACGCGCTACGAGCTGCGCAAGGCTGAAGAGCGCGCCCACATCCTCGAAGGCCTCGTCAAGGCGCTCGACCACCTCGACGCGGTGATCGCCCTGATCCGCGGCAGCAAGACGCCGCCGGAGGCGAAGGAAGGCCTCATCTCGCGCTTCGAGTTCACGGAGATCCAGGCCCAGGCGATCCTGGAGATGCGCCTGCAGCGCCTCACGGGGCTGGAGCGCGAGAAGATCGTCGCCGAGTACAACGACGTGCTCGAGCTGATCCGCAAGCTGAAGGAGATCCTCGGCTCGGAGCAGCTCGTGCTGAAGATCGTCTCCGACGAGCTGCGCGAGATCAAAGCGGCCTACGGCGACGCCCGGCGCACCGAGATCATCCCCGAGACGAACGAGATCTCCATCGAAGACATGATCGCCGACGAGGACATGGTCATCACCGTGTCGCGCGGCGGCTACATCAAGCGCTCGCCGCTGTCGCTCTACCGCGCCCAGCGCCGCGGCGGCAAGGGCCGCATCGGCATGCAGACGAAGGAAGAGGACATCGTCGAGCACCTCTTCGTCGCCAGCGCTCACTCGTACGTCCTCGTCTTCACCGACCGCGGGCGGCTGTACTGGCTGAAGGTGCACCAGATCCCCGAGGTCGCGTCGAACGCGCGCGGGAAGGCGATCGTGAACCTGCTGCCGGTCGAGTCGGGCGAGAGCGTGCGCGCGCTGCTGACGACGCGCGACTTCAGCGAAGGGAAGTACGTGGTCATGGCCACGCGCGCCGGCAAGATCAAGAAGACGGAGCTGGCCGCGTTCTCGAACGTGCGCGCCACGGGGATCATCGCCATCGATATCGCCGAGGGCGACGACCTCTACGCCGTGCGCCTCTCCGACGGCAACTCCGACATCTTCGTCGGCAAGGCCGGCGGCCGCGTGATCCGCTTCAACGAGGACGAGGTCCGCCCGATGGGCCGCGGCGCCGCCGGCGTCCGGGCCGTGTCGTTGCGCGATGACGATCACGTCGTGGAGATGGATGTTCTTCCGGCAGGCGCGGTCGTCGAAGGCGACGACGAGGCCGAGCCGGAGGCGGACGAGACCGCCGACGTCGCTGCCGACAGCGGCGGCGTCTACATCTTCACGGTCACGGAGAAGGGCTACGGCAAGCGCACGCCGGTGTCGAAGTATCCGACGAAGCACCGCGGCGGCATCGGCGTGATCGACATCAAAACCGGAGAGCGCAACGGCAAGGTGGCCGGCATGGCCGTGGTGTACGAGGAGGATCAGGTCCTGCTGATCACCGAGCAGGGGATGATCCTGCGCGTCCCCGTCTCATCGATTCCGATCAAAGGCCGCAACATCCTCGGCGTGCGCATCCTGCGCACCGAGGACAACGACCGCGTCGTGGCCGCGATCAAGCTCGTGGAGAAGGAAGAGACGAACGGCGACGAGGGCGAAGCCGCCGAGGACGAGCCGGTTCACTGAGGCACATGTGGCGCGGACTTCAGTCCGCGCCCGGGGCGGGATAAATCCCGCCCCACATTTCATGGCGTCAAGCGCGTTCTTCGGTCCGCGCCTCTTCCGTCTGCCGCGCCTTCGGCTTGAACGAGCCGCTGTCGTCTTCCTGCGCCACCATCTCGCGCCAACGCTGCGCTTTCATTCGCTCGAACACGCCGCCGGCGTGGCCCGCGGGGATCCAGCTGTTGCCGCCGCATTTCGGGCAGCGGCCGCGGAAGGCGATGTTCTTCCCGCAGTCGGGACAGATGATCACGAACGAGTGGGAGAGCTCGAACTTCTGTTCCCCTTCGGCATCGAGGCTGTTCAGGAAAGCGCTGAGATTCGAGAAAGTTTCTTCGAGGGACATGGTGCCTCGATCGTGGGAAGCTGCATCTCGCATACCAGGACGAACGCGAGGATGGCCGCGCCGATAAAGGGAATCCCTGCCTGCAGATAGCGCGCGAAGGCATGCGGGCCGAAAAGGGAGAACGGCACCGGCGCGGCCACCAGAAGGAACGAAATCGCCGCCGGCACGGCGCGCCACGACCATCGCGCCCGATATCGCGCGTAGAGCATCAGGTACGGGAACAGAAAGAAGATGAAGTAGTAGTTCTGGTTGTGTGGCGGCAGCAGGACCATCGCCACCAGCAGCATTCCCCATTCGAGGTCGTCGGTGTCCTCGTTCTGCCGCATCCGCAGCATCAGCGCGCAGAACGCGGCGGCTGCGGCGGCGACGGCGGCGCGTCGCACGACGGGGTTGTCGATCACCCGGCGCACGGCGCCGGCGATGCTCTGGTCGAGATTGCTGTCGAGCATGCCCCGCGTGAACAGATGCTGAAGCGTGCCGTTGGACTCCCATCCGAGAACGAACTGCGTCACCACGAGGAACGGAAGGATGGCGAGGATCGCCGCCGTCAGCGCGTCCCACCTGCGCTTCAGCACGAACCACGGCAGAAAGATGATCGGAAGAAACTTCGCCGTCGCCGCCAGGCCGACCATCGCCCCGCACGCTGTTTCGCGTCCGCGCCGGTAAAACGCGAACGCGCCGAAGAGCAGCAGGAGCTCGAGGATCTCGATGTTGCGCTGCGTCAGGGCCTCGTACAGCGGATTGAAATTGCAGAGGACGAAGACGACGACGATCACGGTCGCCGCGCGCGGGCGTCCATTGTCGATGACCCGCATGGCGATCACGGCGATGGCTACGACAAAAAGGTAATTGACGAACAGCCACGCCAGGTACGCGCTCCGCAGCGACGGGAACGCGAACAACGGCGCGGTGACGGCGTGGAGCAGCGGGCCGTAATACCAGATCGGCGGCGGCCCCCATTCGTTGGCCAGGCTTCCGTTGTAGAAGTCGAGGCGTCCGAAGAAAAACGACATCCCCCACGACGGGAAGGCGGCCAGGAAGTCGCTGTAGAAATTCGTGAGCGGCGTCCTGACGCCCGCGGCGGCGAAGTGCAATGCGGAGTACAGCAGCGCGGCGGCGGCGAGGAGTCGTCGCATCAGATGCGCATGATGTCGAACTGCTCGTGGTGCAGGGCCTCGTCGGGCTTGAACACGAGGTGGATGCCGAAGTTGCGCTCGATCTCCTCGAAGATCGGATCCGAGGCCGCCTGCAGCGTGCTGTAGATGACGGGGTTGATGCGCACGATGACGTCCTGTCCTTCGTGCAGGTCGCGCAGCTTCATCAGCTCGCGCCAGATCTCCAGCGAGATCGTCGTGTTCGACTTGATCCGCCCGCCGCCGGCGCAGTACGGACAGGCCTGCGTCAGCGAGCGCTCCAGCGACTGGCGCACGCGCTTGCGCGTCATCTCGATCAGGCCGAACTCGGAGATCTGCAGGATCTTCGTCTTGGAGCGGTCCTTCTTGATCTCGTTCTCCAGCGTCTCGAAGAGGCGGGCGCGGTTCGCCGGCTCCTCCATGTCGATGAAGTCGAGGACGATGATGCCGCCGAGGTCGCGCAGGCGAATTTGCCGGACGATCTCGCGCGCGGCCTCGAGGTTGGTCTTGAACACCGTTTCTTCGAGGTTTCGCTTGCCGACGTACTTGCCCGTGTTCACGTC
>JBKOUP010000254.1:0-4797 GCA_046723495.1 Acidobacteriota bacterium | reverse complement strand
ACCTCGGCCTCGCCAACGTCGAACGATACGTCGTCGAGCGCCCAGAACTCCTGCGCGTCGGGCTTCTTCTCGCGCCGCAGCGCGCCGCGCACGACCTCGACGATCCGCTCGCGCAACACGGCGTAGCCCAGCTGCGTGCCGCCGAGGCGGTATTTCTTGCTGACGCCGCGCGCGGAGATCATCGTCTGCATCAGATCAGGTCCGCGAAGACGCGCTCGGTCTGTTTGAAGTAATAGAGCCCGCCGACGAAGAGGACGACGGAGACGACGCTGGCGGCGACGAGGCCGGGGACGTAGAGCGTGTCAGTGCCGAGGAGCGACCACCGGAAGCCGTCGATCACCGCGGCCATCGGGTTGAGCGAATAGAGGGCGCGCCATTTCAGCGGCACGAGGGTGCTGCTGTACGCGACCGGCGAAACGTAGAAGCCGAGTTGCACGAGGAAGGGGACGAGGTGGCGGACGTCGCGGTACTTGACGTGGAGCGCGCCGAACCAGAGGCCGAGGCCGATGGTGAAGACGAGGCAGAGGAGAAAAAACAGCGGCGCGTAGACGGCGCGCGCCGGCGGCACGAAGTGGTAGCCGGCCATGATGGCGAAGAGGAAGACGACGGCCACGCCGAAGTCGGCCAGGCCGACCATGATCGAGGAGAGCGGCAGGATGAGCCGTGGAAAGTAGATCTTGGAGATCATGTGGCCGTTGCCGATGATCGAGGCGGCGGCGTCGGCGAAGGCGGTGGAGAAGAACTGCCACGGCAGCATGGCCGTGAAGGTGAGGACGGCGTACGGGACGCCGTTCGACGGCAGCTTGGCCAGCTTCCCGAAGAGGATGGTGAAGACGACCATGGTCAGGAAGGGGCGGACGATGGCCCAGAGAATGCCGATGGCGGTCTGCTTGTAGCGGACGGCGACGTCGCGCCAGGCCAGGAAGCCGAGGAGCTCGCGGTATTCCCACAGCTCGGGGAGGTCGATGGAGGCGAGGCCGGTCCGGCGGCGGATGACTCTATGCAGACTCGGCCTCGCACAAGATTTTGATCAGCTCCGAAAACTTCGTCTGCGCCTTCCATCCCAGCACCCGCTCCGCCTTGGCCGGGTTGCCGCAGCTCCAGGAATTGTCGCTGGGGCGGAAGAGGCTCTCGTCGATGTCGATGTGTTGGGTGGCGTCGAGGCCGAAGTGGGCGAAGGCTTCAGCGGCGAAGTCGGCGATGGTGTGGGCCTGGCCGGTGGCGATGACGAAGTCGTCGGGCTGCTCTTGCTGGAGCATCCGCCACATGGCCTCGACGTATTCGGGGGCGTAGCCCCAGTCGCGCACGACGCCGGTGTTGCCGAGGCTGAGGCGCGTGCGCTCGCCGCGGGCGATGGCCGCGGCGGCGGCGACGATCTTCTTCGTCACGTAGCGCTCCGAGCGCAGCGGCGACTCGTGGTTGAAGAGGATCCCGCTGCAGGCGAAGAGGCCGTAGGCTTCGCGGTAGTTCACCGTCGTCCAGTGCGCGGCGGCCTTGGCCGCGGCGTAAGGGCTGCGGGGATTGAAGGGCGTGGTCTCGCCGGCGCCGCTGCCGCGGGGCTGCTCGCCGAAGCACTCGCTCGAGCCGGCGTTGTAGAGGCGCGTGGGGAGCTTGAGATAGCGGATGACTTCGAGCAGCAGCAGCTCGGCCTGGGCGATCGACTCCATCGACTCGATCGGCTGCGAGAACGACAGGGCCACGGAGCTCTGCCCGGCCAGGTTGTAGATCTCGTCGGGGCGGAGGGCGGTGACGATCTGCAGGAGCTCGCGAAAGTCGCGCAGGGAGACGGAGTGCGCGGTCACGCGGTCGCGGATGCCGAGAGCGTCCAGGCGCGCGAACGACTGCAGGTCGGCGTCGCGCGAGGTGCCGTGGACCTCGTAGTCCTTTTCCAGCAGCAGTCGGGCCAGGTACGCGCCGTCCTGCCCGGAGATTCCGAAGATGAGCGCCCGTTTCATCGCCACAGTTCGTCGAGCACGGAGTGTACGCGGGATTGGAAATTCGGGAAGGCGAAGTGGGCGAGCGCGGGGGGGATCTCGCGGCGCGGATTGGCCAGGACGTCGAGGATGGCGGTGCGGACCTCGGCGAGGCTGGAAGGATCGACGAGGAGCCCGAGCTCGCCGTCGCGCAAGGCCTCGCGGCCGCCGTCGTGGCGGCTGCCGATGACGGGGACTCCGCAAGCGAGGGCCTCGAGGAAGACGAAGCCGAAGCCTTCGCCGCGGCTGGGCATGACGTAGACGTCGGCGAGGTTGTAGACGTCCGTTTTGTCGCGCTCGTCGATGTGGCCGGTGAAGACGACGCGGTCGGCCACGCCGAGGTCGCGGGCCTTTCGCACCAGTCGCGGCAGATCGCTGCCGCTGCCGGCGGCGAGATAGACGACGTCGTCGGGAAGCGAGGGAAGAACGTCGATGACTTCGTCGAATCCTTTGTAGCGCTCGGCGGCGACGATGCGGCCGAGGGTAAGGAGAACGCGCTTGCCGTCGAGCGACCAGCGCGCCGCGAGCGCCGCGCTGCGCGGCCGGATGCCGTAGCGCTCGAGGTGGATGGCGTTCGGCACGAGGAACGACGGTCCGCCGTAGCCGGACCAGTTGAGGAACCGATCGCAGGTGATGTTGGAGATGGAGACGACAGCGTCGACGCCGCGCACGAGCGCGCGCCCGCGCGCCGGCTTCCACGCCTCGATGCCGTAGATCCACAGCGCGGTCTTGCGGCGGAGCATGCGCGCGATGGGGAGGAGGTTGACGTGCGCGCAGATGACGAGGTCCCACGGCTGGCGGGCCTGGCGCGCGACGGCGCGCAGGTACGCGGCGAGATTGCGCGCGGCGGAGGCGACGAAGGTGACGTTCGGCGGGACCGGCTCGAGTGGGCCGCGGACGATGCGCGGAATGGCCACGACGCGTTCCACGGACGGATGCGCGGCCAGGGCCTCGATGAGATCGCGCGTGTAGAGGGCGATGCCGCCGTGGCCGCCGTAGGCGTCGGTGCAGAGGATCAGGATCTTCATGAGGGGACAGGCGACAGGCGACAGGCGACAGGTCCTGTTCCCTGTTCCCCGTTCCCTGTCACCTCACAATACCGTTCCCACACCACCTTCGCCCAGCTCCGCATCCGCGTCGACGTTCCGTCGGGCTCCAGTTCCATCCACTCCGCCAGCGGCACGCCGAAGCCGGTCTTCGGGCGCGTGCGCAGCCACTCCGGCAGCGGCGGGCGGGGCGATTCGGCGAAGTAGTGCTTGCAGTCGGCGCCTTTGGCCAGGAGCAGCGGGGCGAGCTGGCGCGTGAGCGCGGCGTCGACGAGCGGCGTGCGCACTTCGAGCGAGTGGGCCATCGAGGCCCAGTCGGTGTCGCGGAGGAGCTGGTTGCGCATGTACATCGCGGCCTCCAGCGCGGCCACGCGGCCGAAGGCGGTGCCGGGGTCGGGGTCGAGCGCGGAGTCGATGCGGCAGAGGAGGTCGAGGCGCGCGAGCCCTTCGCCGGCGACGTCGCGGCCGAGGAGCGAGGGGAGGTCACCGGGCATGAAGAGGCCGCGCTTCAGGAAATACGCCCCCGCCCACGTCCGTCCGAGGGCGAAGGACTTGGCCTTCGGATTGCGCATGACGCGCGCGGCCACAGCGCCGAGCAGCGGCACGGCGTTCGCGCGGACCATGCGCGGCACGTCGCGGAATGAGGGATAGCTTCCGAAGAGCTCATCCCCGCCGACGCCGCTGATGGCCACCTTCAGCCCCGCCTCGGCGGCGGCCTTGCTGACGAACCAGGTGTTCGTGCCGTCGATGGTCGGCTGGTCCATGGCCTCGAAGAAGCGCGGGAGGTCGGCGAGCACTTCGTCGCGGGTGACGAGGCGGGTGGCGTGCGGGGCGCCGATGTCGCGGGCGAAGCGCTCGGCCAGCGGAGCCTCGTCGCCGGCGGTGCCGCGGCGGACGTCGAACTGCAGCGTGACGCAGCGCGGCGCGGCGCGCTTGGCCTCGCGCGTGAGGGCCACGAGCGTCGTGGAGTCGATGCCGGCGGAGAGGAACGCGCCGACCGGGACGTCGCTGACGAGGTGGTACTGCAGCGACTCGACGACGAGCTCGCGCAGGAGGGCGTTCGGGACGACGAGGTCGGCGATCGTCTCCTGGTCGAAGCCGCGGGCGAACGTCGCCGCGACGGAATAGAAGCGCCGCGGCCGCGACGGGCCGCGCCCGTCGACGAAGAACGACGATCCCGGCTCGACCGGCTTGATGGACTCGAAGATGGTGAACGGCTCCGGCACGCTGCCGGTGAGGAAAAATCCGGCCGCGCCGGCGGGATCGATCGCGCGCGAGACCCGCCCGCCCGCCAGCAGGGCCTTGACCGTGGAGGCGGCGCGGAAGGTGGCGCCGTCGTCGGCGACGTAGAGCGGCTTGATGCCGTAGGGGTCGCGCCCGACGAACATCCGCCGTTCGCGGGCATCCCAGATCACGAAGGCGAACATGCCGCGCAGGAGCTCGATCATCCGCTCGCCGTCGTGCCGGTACAGCTCCATCAGCACCTCGGTGTCGCTCGTGGAGCGGAAGCGGACGCCGAAGCGCTGCAGGCGCGCGCGCAGCTCGGCGTGGTTGTAGATCTCGCCGTTGAAGACGATGCGCAGGTCGCCGGCGGCGTCGCTCATCGGCTGGTCGCCGTCGGGCGAGAGATCGATGATGGCCAGGCGGCGCGCGCCGAGGCCGGCGCGGCCGTCGCCGGAGAGCCAGGTGCCGCCGGCGTCGGGGCCGCGCGGGCGCATCCGCTCGACGATGGCGGCGAGCTCGCGGTCGTCCACGAGCGGCGCGGCGTCGCGGTAGGC
>JBKOUP010000132.1:0-9632 GCA_046723495.1 Acidobacteriota bacterium | reverse complement strand
GCGTGGCCCTACGTTCGATGGATCCGCTGGCCGCTACGCCGCCGAGTCGGTGAGGTACTGCATGGCCGCCTCGCGGGAGTCGAAGATCTTGAAGATCGTGTCGAGCTTGGTGATCTTGAGGAGGGCCAGGATGCGGTGGGAGGGCTTGACCAGGGCCATCTTGCGCTGGCGGTCCTCGAACTTCTGGAGGTAGCCGATCAGCTCGCCGAGGCCGGTGGAGTCCATGTAGTTGATGGCCTCGAAATTGATCATCACCGGGCCGGTCTCGTCGTTCAGCACCTTCTCCAGGTAGCTGGAGAACTCACGGGCGCTCTCCCCCAGCTTGATCACGCCCTGGATGTCGAGCACGGTCACGTCGTTGACTCGGTTCTTGATGATGTTCATTTCGCGGCGTAGTTTACCTCAGCGGCGTTCCGACGTAGCCGCCTCGCCGAGGCGGTTCGTGACCAGCGAGACCAGCGTCAGCACGATCGCGCCGACCACCGCCCAGCCGAACGAATCGATGCGGAAGCCGGGCACCAGCCACGCCGTCAGCTCCAGCATGATGGCGTTCAGGATCAGCAGGAAAAGCCCGAGCGTGACGATCGTCAGCGGCAGGGTGAGGACGAACAGCAGCGGCTTGACGATGGCGTTCAGCAGGCCGAGGACCAGGGCGGCGATCGCCACCGTCACCAGCGAGTCGTAGTGGAAATGAGGCACGACGATGGCCACGACCAGCAGCGCCACCGTGTTCAGCAGCCAGCGGAGGATGAGGTTTCCGATCATGTCTGTACGCGTGTCAGGATGACACAGTCACCTCGATGTTGCGCGCCGCCAGCTCTTGCATAAACAGCTCCGGCGGGACGCAGCGCTCCTGCGGCAGCGCTCCCTTCCGCTCGATTTGTCCGCGGGCCATCATCAGCGCCACGATGGCGGCGGGGAATGCCGTCGTGCGCATCATCGCCGAGAGGCCTGTGGCGGAGTCGTAACGATCGATGATGTCGTAGCGCAGGGTGCGCCCATCGCCCTTCACTTCGACGCGGACGAGGACGACGTCGGGCTCGTCGTGCGGGAGGTGGCGGACGAGCAGCTCGCCGAGGAGCTTGCGCGGGACGACGCCGTCCACCGGCTCCGAGGAGCAGAGGCCGAGGTCGATCATTGTCTTGAACTTCGCGCAGTGGCCCGGGTAGCGAATCGTTTTGTAGTCGAGCTCGCGCACGCGGCCGAGGAACGTCTCCGGCAGCGTCGAGGTGCCGCCCGAGGTCTGGAACGCTTCCATCGTCCCGAACGGCGCCCGGAACTCCAGCGACTCGACCTCGGTCATCGACTCGACCTCGGCGATCTTCCCGTCGCGGATGATCCGCGCCCGCTCGATGTACTCGTTGATCAGCCCCTCGACGGAGAAAACGAGCTGGTAGTCGAGCGGCGGCTTCGGGTTCTGTGGAAGCCCGCCGACGCGGATGTGGATCTCTTCGAGCGTCGTGAAGCGCGCCGCCGCGTGCGCGACGAGCACGGCGACCATGCCGGGCGCGAGCCCGCAGTCGGGGATGACGTTGACCCCCGCCGCGCGCGCCTCGGCGTCGAGGGCGAGCTCGGCGTCGACGACGCTGTTGTTCCCGCCGAGGTCGCAGAAGTTCGTCCCGGCGGCGATCGCGGCGCGGGCCAGTTTCTCGTTGTACCAGTAGTTCACGCAGCTGATCGCCGAGGCGTGGCCGCGCATGAGGTTGATGACGGCGTCGTCGTCGGCGACGTCGAGATGCACCGCCTTCGCCTTCGGGCTGAGCGCGGCCACCTGCTGCGCGCGCTCGAAGACGGCGTCGGCGACCGTGACCTGCTCGACGTCGGGCTGGCGGACGAGATCGAAGACGGCGCCGTGGCCCATGCGCCCCGCGCCGAGGACGAGCATCTTCATCGCAGATATTGTTCGATCGACGACAGGAACGTCTTCACGTCGATCGGCTTCGAGATGTAGCCATCGCAACCTGCTTCCAGGAAGCGGTCCTTGTCGCCGCGCATGGCGTGCGCGGTCAGAGCGAGGATCGGGATCGTCCCTGTGCGCTCGTCGCTCTTCATGGCCCGCACGACGGAGAGGCCGTCCATCCCCGGCAGGTGGATGTCCATGAGAATCAGGTCGGGCGGGGCGTTCTCGTTGCGGGTGATGGCCAACGCCTCCTCGCCGCTCGCGGCCTTGACGATCTTGTAGCCGCCCTCCTCGAGCAGGTACTCGACGAGTTGCATATTCATGTCGTTGTCTTCGACGACCAGGACCGTTCGTTTTGCCATCGGACCGAGGGGGACGAGTGTACTACGCCGGCGGGCGCGCTGTCGGCGGGAAGAATTTCGGATCGAGCTCCACCTTCGCGGCCTTGCGCAGCTCCTCGATGCGGCGCATCGTCTGCTCCTGCTTCACGCGGGCCTCGATCTGCGGCTTCAGCGAAGCGAGCGGCTGCGTGTGCCGCTTCCCCATCTTGAAAATGTGGATGCCGTAGCGCGAGGGGATGGCCGTGCTGATCTCCCCCTCCTTCAGCGCGAAGACGCGGACGGCCAGCTCCTGCGGGAGCATGCCCGGCGCGACCTCGCCGAGGGAGCCGCCGCGGGCGGCGCTGGCGGTGTCGTCCGACTCCTTCTTGGCCAGCTCGGCGAAGCTCGCCCCCTCCTTCAGCTGCTGGTAAATCTGCAGGGCCTTGTTCGCGGCCGTGCGCTCGTCGGGCGGGGCGCCGCCGTTCTTCGGCGGGATGGCGCCGCCCTGGTAGGCGACGACGATGTGGGAGAGGTCGGCCGTCTGCAGGCGCGACTGGTTGTCGTTGTAGAACTTCTGCACCGCCGCGTCGGGGACTTTGTCGATGAGCTTCGTCCCGGCGGCGTTCGCGAGAATCTCCGTCCGTCCCGCAGCGAGCTGCCCGGCCACGTTCGGATCGTTCTCCAGCTTCATCCGCCGCGCCTCCTGCTCGAGCAGTTTCATGCGCAAGAGCTGCTCGGCGAAGGCGGCCTTCCCCTGCTCCGTGGCGAACTGCTGCTGCATGTCTTGCGGGAGAGAGGCGAACGTCGCGTTGAACTCCGTCTCCGTGATCGGCTCGCCGTTCACGCGCATGACGACGTTCCCAACGGGCGCCCGGCCCGGCACCGCGGTCGGAATGGCCGCGACCGTCTCGGAGGTCGAGAACGGATGCGTCGGCGTCAGCGGCAGCGGCGCGCGCATGTTGGCCAGTCCGAAGACGGCGGCGAAGATCAGGACGATGGAAACAGCGGCAACGGTCAGGTCTTTTTTCACGTGCATTGCTCCTGGCTCGAGGGGCAGAAGTCAGAAGGCAGAAGGCAGAGGTTTCTGGTGGCGCGACTTCTGCCCTCTGCCTTTTGACTTCTACCCTCTTAGTGTATTCTCCGCGCTTGTGAAAACTTTCACGCTTTTCGCGTGAGGGTCTTGCAATCCCGCCCCTCTGGCGACTTTATGGCCAAAATTACGATCGACGGAATCGAAGTCGAAGTCCAGGACGGCATCAACGTCATCGAAGCCGCCAAGGCCGCCGACATCCACGTCCCGCACTTCTGCTACCACCCGTCGCTGACCGTCGTCGGGCAGTGCCGCATGTGCCTCGTCGAAGTCGAGGGAATGCCGAAGCTGCAGGCCGGCTGCGCCACGCCCATCAAGGACGGGATGAAGGTCCACGTCTGGAACGAGAAGGTCGACAAGGCCCGCAAGGGGCAGATGGAGTTCCTCCTCATCAACCATCCGCTCGACTGCCCGATCTGCGACAAGGCCGGCGAGTGCCCGCTGCAGGACTACTCCTTCAACTACGGCACCGTCACCTCGCGCTACGGCGAGTTCAAGCGCACCTATCCGGGCATGGACCGCACGGCCATCGGCCCGCACGTCGTGCAGAACATGAACCGCTGCATCCACTGCACGCGCTGCATCCGCTTCTGCGCGGAGATCACCGGCACGGGCGAGCTGGCCTTCTTCAAGCGCGGAGCGGCGACGCAGGTCGGCGTCTTTCCCGGCGTGCCGCTCGACAACTGGATGAGCGCGTGCGTGACCGACGTCTGTCCCACCGGCGCGCTGACGACGCGCGAGTTCCGCTTCGAGTCGCGCGTCTGGAACCTCGACTCGACCGAATCCGTGTGCAACGGCTGCGACGTCGGCTGCAACATCTTCATCGGCCATCGCAGCGGACAGATCTTCCGCTACCGCCCGCGCGTGAACCCGGAGGTGAACGACCACTGGCTGTGCGACTACGGCCGCTTCTCGTACGAGCGCTACGAAACCGATCGCGTCGTGGTCCCGAAGGTGCGCACCGAGGACGATTATCTCGGCATCTCGACGTGGAGCGAGGCCCTCGACGCCATCGACGGCGCGCTCCGCAACGCCGGCGACAACCTCCGCGTGATCGCCTCGGCGAACATGACGAACGAGGAGGCGGCGATGGCCAAGCGCCTCTTCGGGGAGCTGCTGAACGGGACGATCGACGTCGTGGTCGACCCGATCGGCCCGATCAAGATGAAGTCGCGCACCGAATGGCTGATCGGCACGCAGGCGGCGCCGAATTTCAGAGGGGTGAGTGCTGCCGTGGGCGCCCCTCACCCCGGCCCTCGCCCCGCGTGGGGGTAGTGGGTGGCCGACGGCGGGGGGCGGGGCGACGACTTCCTGACTGACGATTTCTCCGACTCCGTCCTCTACATCTGCGACGCCGAATTCTCCGAGCGCGCCAAGGACCCCGCCGTCATCGCCAACCTGCGCAAGGCGAAGTTCCTCATCGTCCACTCCTGGGACGCAAACCATCCGCTCAACGACTTCGCCGACGTCCTCCTCCCCGCCACGATTCACGCCGAGAAGGACGGCACCTTCACGAATCTGCAGGGCCGCGAGCAGGAGATCCATCAGGCTTACCTGCCGAAGGGACAGGCCATCCCCGACCTGGAGATCTTCCGCCGCATCGGCGAGCGGCTCTTCCCGTCGCAGTTCCGCGAGGACGCGGCATGACGATCGACAGAGTCGACGTCGTGCTGGAGGTCGTGAAGATCCTCCTCGTCGTCGTCCTCATGCTCAACGTCGTGCCGATCATGGTCTGGGTTGAGCGCCGCGGCAGCGCGCTGATCCAGGACCGCCTCGGCCCGAATCGCGTCGGCCCCTTCGGCCTCATCCAGGCCATGGCCGACGCCCTGAAGTTCATCCTCAAGGAAGACGTCATCCCCCTGCAGGCGAACAAGTGGCTCTACACGCTGGCGCCGATGTTCGGATTGCTGCCGGCGCTGACGACGATCGCCGTCGTGCCGTGGGGACGGCCGTTCTTCATCCCGACCGAAGTCATGTACGGTCCGCGCGTGGCCACGGTGTGCATCGTCGGCGCGGCGGTCACGGCCATCCTGGCCATCGTCGTTGCCGGCGGCACGGCGAAGTACCACCGCAAGCCGAACTACTCGCGCCTGAACTTCACCATCGGCGCGATCGTGGCCACGGCGCTCTTCCTCCTCGCCCTCGGCCTGATCGGCGCGATGTTCGCGATCAAGACCGCCGGCGCGGTCCACCTGCCGGGTGGCGGGAGGCTCTTCGAGCCGATCATCGCCGACGTCAACGTCGGCATCCTCCTGATCTTCGCCCTCGCCTCGCTGAGCGTCTACGGCGTCACCACCGCGGGCTGGTCCTCGGCCAACAAGTTCTCCCTCTTCGGCGGCATCCGCGCCTCGGCGCAGATGATCTCGTACGAGCTCTCGCTGGCCCTCGCCGCCGTGAGCGTGCTGATGGTGGCGGGCTCGCTGCGGCTGACCGACGTCGTGGCGAAGCAGACCGGCTACTTCGTCCTCTTCGACACGGTGAACGTTCCGGCCTGGAACTGCTTCTCGCCGGCGATGTGGCTGTCGATGATCGTCTTCATCGTCTCCGCCTTCGCCGAGACGAACCGCCTGCCGTTCGACTTCGCCGAGGCCGAGGCCGAGCTCGTGGCCGGGTATCACACCGAGTACTCGTCGATGAAGTTCGCGATGTTCTTCATGTCGGAGTACATCGCCATGACCACGATGTCGGCGCTCGTCGTCACGCTCTTCTTCGGCGGCTGGGACGTACCGTGGCTCAACGAGGCGCCGACGCTCGTGGGCTTCCTCCTGTCGGTCATCGCCTTCGTGGCCAAGGTCGGCTTCGTCCTCTTCGTCTTCGTCTGGGTGCGCTGGACGATTCCGAGGCTCAAGTACGACATCCTCATGAAGATCGGCTGGAAAGTGTTTCTGCCGCTGGCGGTCGTCAACATCGTCCTCGTGGCGTGGTTCATCGCGGAGAGGTGGATTTGATGGCCGGCTCTCGGCTCTCGGCTCTCAGCTCTCAGCGCAGATTCCGGGCGGGCGGCCCGGAGAGCCGAGAGCCGAGAGCCGAGAGCCTCACCGGGGTCCTGCGATGATCGAGCTCCTCGTCTTCTTCTTCTTCGCCGCCGTGGCCGTGATCTTCGCGCTCGTGGTGATCCTTCACCGCAACGCGGTCGTCGGCGCGCTCTCGCTCGTGGCTTCGTTCTTCGCCCTGGCGGTGATGTACGTCCTGCTCGACGCTCCCTTCCTGGCCGCGCTGCAGGTCATCGTCTACGCCGGCGCGATCATGGTCCTCTTCCTCTTCGTGATCATGCTGCTCAACCTGCAGCACCTCAAGGAGCCGGCCACGCGCCCGATCCAGCAGTTCCTCGGCTACGCCGGCAGCGCCTTCTTCGGCATCGCCATCGTCTACTACATCGTCAAGTACACCGTGCTTCAGCTGCCGCCGGGACCGTTTCTCAGCGACGCGCGGCTCATCGGCGTGGCGCTCTTCGAGGCCTACATCTTCCCCTTCGAGATGGTGTCGATCCTGCTGCTGGCCGCGATCGTCGGAGCGCTGCTCCTGAGCGGACGCGGAGCACAGGCGGTGGCGCGATGATCCCGACCAGCTGGTTCCTCGTCCTCAGCGCCATCCTCTTCACCATCGGCGTCTGCGGATTCCTGACGCGCAGGAACGGCATCACCATGTTCATGTGCGTCGAGCTGATGGTGAACGCCGTCAACCTGACCTTCCTCGCCTACGCCCGGCAGTTCCATCAACTGCACGGGCTGATCTTCGTGTTCTTCGTGATGGCCATCGCGGCAGCCGAGGCTGCTGTCGGGCTGGCTATATTCATCTCCCTCTTTCATCACAGGGAAACCATCGACGTCGACGAAGCCAATCTCATGCGTTGGTAGGGAAATCGCAATGTTTTCGGCAGGAGCCGGAAACATGGACAAGACAGAGAAGCTCATTGACTGGAGAGAAAACGAGAGGGTGGACCGGAACCGCGACGGCATCGATGACCGCATCGAGCCGCCGGTGCCGGACGTGCGGGCGGGCTCGGAGAAGCTGGCCGAGCGGCTGCGGGAGAACCCGGGACTCGATCCCACCCTCGCCGGCGGCGACGTCGACGCGGCCTGGGACATGGCCGAGTCGCAGGGTGACGAAGCCGTGGGCGGCGACACGCCGACTCCGGGACAGAACAACGTCGAGGAGATGGGCCGGGCGCTCGGCGTCACATACGCCGAGGGCGAGGAGTTGAAGGCCGGAGAAAAGGAACGGAGCCGGGACAAGCATCGATGGGAGCTGGATCCGGCGAGCAGTGAGGATTATCAGGACCGGGTAAGGAACGAATAGCGCTGCGAAAGGGGGGCATCTCTCTTCGCCGCGCGGACGAGAGATGCTCAACCTACTTTGGCTCATCCCGCTGGCGCCGTTCGCGGGCTTCGTCATCAACGGCCTCTTCGGCAAGCGCGCCGGTAAGCCGTTCGTCACCGCCGTGGCCATCGCCGGCTCGCTCGCGCCGGCCATCCTCGGCACCGTGGCCGCCTTCCAGTACCCCGCCGCTTCGCCGCACGGCGAGCGCTGGGTCAACGTCGTCTACGACTGGATTGCCTCCGGCAACATCGGCGCGCAGGTGGCCTTCCAGCTCGACCCGCTGTCGATCGTCATGCTCATGGTCGTGACGTGGGTCGGCTTCCTCATCCACGTCTACTCCGTCGGCTACATGCACGACGACGACGGCTACTGGCGCTACTTCGCCTACCTGAACTTCTTCCTCTCCGAGATGCTCGTCCTCATCCTCGGATCGAGTTACCTGCTGATGTTCGTCGGATGGGAAGGCGTCGGTCTCTGCTCGTACCTCCTCATCGGCTTCTACTACAAGACCGACTACGCCCCCGCGGCGGGGAAGAAAGCGTTCATCGTCAACCGCATCGGCGACTTCGGCTTTCTCCTCGCCATGTTTCTGATGTTCGCGTACTTCGGCAGCGTCGACTTCGGCAAGGTCTCGGAGATTGCCGGCTCCGGCGGGATGACGCCGTCGATCCTCACCGCCATCTGCCTGCTGCTCTTCCTCGGCGCCTGCGGCAAGAGCGCCCAGATCCCGCTCTACGTCTGGCTGCCCGACGCCATGGCCGGCCCGACGCCCGTCTCCGCGCTGATCCACGCCGCCACGATGGTCACCGCCGGCGTCTACATGGTGGCGCGCTCGAACGTGCTCTACCGCCACGCGCCGGGGGCGATGATGGTCGTGGCCATCATCGGCGGCCTGACCGCGCTCTTCGCCGCAACGATCGGCCTCCGCCAGTTCGACATCAAGAAAGTCCTCGCCTACTCGACCGTCTCCCAGCTCGGCTTCATGTTCATCGCCGTCGGCGTCGGCGCCTTCACCGCCGGCATCTTCCACCTCGTCACGCATGCCTTCTTCAAGGCCTGCCTCTTCCTCGGATCCGGCTCGGTCATCCACGCCATGGGCGGCGAGCAGGACATCCGCAAGATGGGCGGCCTGCGCGACAAGATCCCGCAGACGTTCCGCACGTTCCAGTGGGCGACGTACGCGATCGCCGGCCTGCCCTTCGCCGCGGCGTTTTTCTCGAAGGACGAGATCCTCGCCTCGGCCTGGGCCACGCCGTACTTCCCGACGGTCGGCAAGGTCGTCTGGCTCCTCGGCACGATCGCCGCGCTCTTCACCGCCATCTACATGTACCGGCTCTACTACCTGACCTTCTACGGCAAGTTCCGCGGCACGCACGAGCAGGAGCACCACCTGCACGAGTCGCCGCCGTCGATGACCGTGCCGCTCTGGATTCTCGGCGGGCTCTCGCTCGTCGGCGGCTTGCTCGGCCTTCCCGAGAAAAACCTGCTCGCCGGCTGGCTCCATCCGGTGGCGGCGCACCTGGAGATCGAGCCGACGACGGAGATCACCGTCGCCGTCGTCTCGACGCTCATCGCCATCCTCGGCTGGTGGTTCGCGAAGTCGCGCTACAAGGAGCGCCAGCTCGACGGCGACACCTGGCTGGCGCCGTCGCTGGGGCGGACGCTCGAGAACAAGTGGTACGTCGACGAGATGTACGACGTGGCCGTGGTCCGGCCGCTGGAGCGGATCTCGACCTTCCTCTGGCGGGGCATCGACGCCGTCATCGACGGACTGCTGGCGTTGCTCGGCTACGTCGTCGCCGCCTTCGGCGATCTATTGCGATTCCTGCAGACCGGCAACGTGCGCAATTACGCGCTGATGTTCTTCGCCGGCGTGGTGGTGTTCATATGGGTGCTGGCATGATAGGGCGCAGGGCGCAGGGCGCGGGGCGCAGGTGGTTGTCTTGCCGCGGCACGAGTGCGTGCCTATGGCCGGCGGTCGCGCGTCTGCGAGAACATCACC
>JBKOUP010000058.1:0-4329 GCA_046723495.1 Acidobacteriota bacterium | reverse complement strand
CCTCGGACGTGGCGGTCTCGATCTCCGCGCGCACGGCCTTCTCGTCCGAGCGCGGCGCCGGGGTGCCGGTCTTGATCTGATCGAGCACCTGCTGCTGGTAGCGGACGGCCTGTTCGAGCGGGATCGTCATCGCCACCGCTTCCTGATACTGCTGCACCATCTTCTGGCGGTACTGCGAGTCGTTGGCCTGCTTGGAGAGCGTCATCAGCCGTTCGAGGAACGTGTCGCTCAGCTGCGGCATCACCGTCTCCCCCTCGGCACCGCCGCGCTGGCGCAGCGTGCCGGAGGTCCCGGCCAACTCCGTCGTCGTCCGCGACTGCTCGGTGGCGTACATCAGCAGCGCGTCGCGTGTGGCCGCGACGTTTGCTTGCGCCGCCTGCAAACGGCGCTGATCATAGGCGAGCTGGTTCTCCAGGAAATGAACCGTCAGCGGCAGGTTCGAAACCAGTCCGGTGGCGCGGGCCACGCCGACCAGCGGCTCGAGGCGGAAGCGGACGATGTCCTCGAGCCGCATGCGGACCTCCGCCAGCGAGACGTGGTCGGACGTCTTCACCAGCTCGGCCGCCGGGAGCATCTTGATCTCGTCGATGTTCTCGAGCACCCGATAGACCCTCGAGCGCAGGATCTCGATGGCCACGACCGGGTCGCTGCTTCCGATCTCGGCCTGGTCGAGAATCCGCGGCGAGAGCACGGCCACGCGGTAATCGAGGGCGTGCTGTTCGTTGATGGCGAACGCCGACCACGTGTTGAGGATGTCGGCCAGCACCTTGCGCACCAGCGACTCCGGAATGTCGGATGATTTGGAGATGCGCGCGTAGCTGATGGCAAACTCGTTCTTGTTGATGCTGGCCCGTTTGGCGTCGAACTCTTTCTCGATGCGGTCGCGGTCGACCGGGGTGAGACGCGGATCGCTCAACCGCGATTGGTAATCGGCCAGCAGCCTCTCGTACTCGCGGTTGGACTCGAGGACGAACACCGAGCGGCTGAACGTGCTGAATGTCGTGAAGCGGCCGAGGTCGTCGGCGTTGTAGACGTTCAAGAGAATCGGCGTGTTGATGATCTCGGTCGGGGAGAAGCGCACCCCGTTGGGCAGCTTCCCTTCTTCCGCGCCGCGGAACTCCAGCCGGAACGGCAGCGCCGTCGAGCGCTGCGCGGGACTGAGGATGTACAGGAGGATGGCCAGGATCGAGTAGCTGACGGCGACGGAGACGAGGGAGATGAGGATCACGGGCGTGTAGGCCCGGAGGGTGTGGACGAGGTGCGAGACGGACAAGGGAGTGGCGACGGCGTCGACATCGTGATCGCGCGGCTCCGGATGATCGGCCGGATGATTCATGGTCAAATCAGCATAACGCATGCCCCTGCTTCCGAAAGAGCGCGACATCGTTCCGGAGACGATTTTCGACTTGAGCGATCCGTGGCGCGTGGCGCACGTGCGCAGCCGGCAGGAGAAGGTCCTGGCCCGTCATCTCGACGAGCGCGGCGTGGCGTTTTTTCTGCCCCAGAGCGAGAAGAGCGTCACCCGCGCCGGGCGGCGGCGCACGTCGCATGTCCCTCTCTTCCCGGGCTACGTTTTTTTTCGCGGCGGCGACGCCGCCCGGCGGACCGCGTTGCGCAGCAACGTCGTGGCCAGCCTGATCGAAGTGGAGGATCAGCCGCTGCTGAACGAAGAGCTGCGGCAGATCCGGACCCTGCAGCTGGCGGGCGCGTCGCTGGTGCCGGTCGAAACGATCGCCGCCGGCGACGCCGTGCGCATCACCGAAGGGGCATTCGCCGGCTACCGCGGGACCGTGATCCGCAGCGGGCGCGGCAGCCGGCTGCTGGTCTCGGTGTCGCTGCTGCGGAAGGCGGTGGAGGTCGAGTTCCCGCAACAGAGGCTGCGGCGGATGCGGGCGTGATGGTTTGCATGATTTGCAACGACTCCATCCCCGTGGTCTAATGAGCGCGTTCAACAGTTGAACACCGCCCGTGGGACGCTGTCGGACGTCAACCCAGCTCGAGTGATCGCAACCGGTCTGCTCACACTCCACCGTCGGCTCGTACACCGAAAGGGGCGGAGCCCGCTCCGCGGCCGGCCCACACCATGAACGGCCACCATCCCAGCCAGGAAGTCCGCTATCGGCTGCTGTCGTATCTGGCGAAGCATCCCGATGCCACGCAGCGCGAGTTGGCGCGCGAGCTCGGCGTCAGCATCGGCAAAGTGAACTACTGCGTGAAGGCCCTCGTCTCCAAGGGATGGCTGAAGATCCGCAACTTTCAGAAGAGCAAGACCAAGTCCGCCTACCTCTACCTCCTGACGCCGAAGGGAATCGAAGAAAAGATGGACGTCACATCCGCATTCTTGCAGCGCAAGCTCGACGAATACGAGCAACTGACCGAGGAGATCGCGCGGCTGCGCCGCGAAGTGAGCGGGGCGGCCGAATGAAGAGAGCACTCGTCACCGGCATCACCGGACAGGACGGCTCCTATCTGGCGGAGCTGCTGCTGGAGAAGGGCTACGAAGTCCACGGCATCATCCGCCGCTCTTCGTCGTTCAACACCGCGCGCATCGAGAACATCTACCAGGACCCGCACGATGCGAACCGCCGTCTGGTCCTGCATTACGGCGACCTCAGCGACGCCTCGTCGCTCAACCGCATCCTGCGCATCGTCAATCCCCACGAGATCTACAACCTCGGCGCGCAGAGCCACGTGAAAGTCTCCTTCGACACGCCCGAATACACCAGCGACGTGACCGGGTTGGGGGCCATGCGCCTGCTGGAGGCCATTCGCGAAATCGACATCCGCCCGCGCATCTACCAGGCCTCGTCATCGGAGATGTTCGGGAGGACGGCCGTTGTCCCGCAGAACGAATCGACTCCGTTCTATCCGCGCAGTCCGTACGGCATTGCCAAGGTCTACGCCTTCTGGATGACGGTGAATTACCGCGAGGCCTACGGCCTCTTCGCCGTGAACGGAATTCTCTTCAATCACGAGTCGCCGCGACGCGGCGAGACGTTCGTGTCGCGCAAGATCACGCGCGCGGTGGGGCGCATCGCCCACGGCCTCCAGGAGCGGCTCTACCTCGGCAATCTCGACGCCAAGCGCGATTGGGGCTATGCCAAGGACTACGTCCGGGCCATGTGGATGATGCTCCAACAGGAAGAAGCGCAGGATTACGTGATCGCCACCGGCGAGACGCACACGGTGCGCGAATTCTGCGAGCTCGCCTTCGCCCGGGCCGGCATCGAGCTGCAATGGCGCGGCAGCGGCCTCGAGGAAAAAGGGGTGGAGCGGCGCTCCGGCAAGGTGGTGGTGGAGATCGACCCGCGCTATCTCCGGCCGACGGAGGTGGAGTCGCTGCTCGGCGACGCCTCGAAGGCCCGGGCGACGCTCGGATGGAACCACGAGGTCTCGTTCGGCGAGCTGGTCGGCATCATGGTCGACGCCGACATGGCCGTCGCCGAAACGGAGTCCCGCGCGCGCGTGAAAGCCTGAGGAAAGCGAGAGGAAAGCAATGGCAAAGACCGTCATCGTCACCGGCGCGGCCGGCTTGATCGGATCGGAAGCGGTCCGCTACTTCAGCGGCGAAGGCTTCCGTATCGTGGGCATCGACAACGACATGCGCCGGTACTTCTTCGGCGAGTCCGCCTCGACCGCCGCCACCGCCGCGCGGCTGAGGCATGAGATCCCCGGCCTGCAGATCGAGGCATGCGACATCCGCGACCGCGAGAGCATCGACCGCCTGTTCTCCGATTACGGAAGCGACGTTGCTCTGGTGATCCACACGGCGGCGCAGCCGTCGCATGACTGGGCGGCGCGCGAGCCGGTCACCGATTTCACCATCAACGCCAACGGCACGCTGAACCTTCTGGAAGCGACGCGCGCGCACTGTCCTGAGGCCGTCTTCATCTTCACCTCCACGAACAAGGTCTATGGCGACCGTCCCAACCAGTTGCCGCTGGTGGAGCGCGAGACGCGCTGGGAGATCGCCGAGGAGCATCCGTATCATGCGCGCGGCATCGACGAGTCGATGTCGATCGACGGAACGCTGCACTCGGTGTTCGGCGCGTCGAAGGTGGCCGCCGACATCATGGTGCAGGAGTACGGGCGCTATTTCGGGATGAAGACGGGCGTGTTTCGCGGCGGCTGCCTGACCGGGCCGGCGCATTCCGGCGCCGAGCTGCACGGCTTTCTCGCCTACCTGATGCAGTGCGCGATCAGCGGTACGCGTTACCGGATCTTCGGCTACAAGGGAAAACAGGTCCGCGACAACATCCACAGCTACGACCTGGTCAGCGCCTTCCATCAGTTCTATCTCCGGCCGCGCGCCGGCGAGGTCTACAACAT
>JBKOUP010000256.1:0-5214 GCA_046723495.1 Acidobacteriota bacterium | reverse complement strand
CTGCACCAACTGCCACCAGGAGATCCGTCCCCAGACCATCCAGCAGATGGTCGATCGCTTGATGCAGCTTCCAACCGGGACGAAGTTCACCGTCCTAGCGCCGTACATCCGCGGCAAGAAGGGCGAGTACCGCAAACAGATGCTGCAGATGGTGAAGGAGGGCTTCACGCACGGCATCGTCGACGGCGAGGAAGTCGAGCTGTCGGACCCGCCCACGCTCGACAAGCAGAAGAAGCACAACATCGACGTGCGCATCGATCGCCTGGTGGTCAAGCCCGGCATCGAGCAGCGCCTTGCTGACTCGCTGGAAACGTCCACGCGTGTGTCGAAGGGTCTGGTCAAGATCCTCTATCAAGAGGGCAACCGCGAGGAGCTTCTCTCGCAGAACTACGCCTGCCCCGAGTGCGGCGTCTCCATCGGCGAGATCACGCCGCGCCTCTTCTCCTTCAACTCGCCCTACGGCGCCTGCCCGCGCTGCTCCGGCCTGGGCATGCTGCTCGAGATCGACGAGCGGAAGATCGTCCCCGATCCGGCGCGCTCGATCGAGGACGGCGCGATCGCGCTCTGGAAGGAAGGCAGCGAAAACTGGCGCATCCGCCAGATCCACACGATCGCCAAGCACTACAAGTTCTCGCTGACCGCGCCGTGGCAGAGCCTTCCGGAGAGAGCGCGCAACTGCATCCTCTACGGCTCCGAGGAGAAGATCCGCTTCGAGTTCCAGGGCGACGCCAGCGCCTACCACTACACCGGCACGTACGAAGGGCTCGTGCCGATGCTGCAGCGGCGCTACCACGAGTCGGATTCCGAGGACATCCGCGAAGAGATCGAGCGTTTCATGACGCCGACGAAGTGCCCGGAATGCAACGGCCGCCGCCTCAAGCCGGAGGCGCTCGCCGTGACGGTGGCGAACGAGCCGATCGACAGCATCGTCAAGCTGCAGCTCAAGGACGCCGCGGAGTTTTTCAAGACCATCGAGCTGAGCGCGCGCGAGGAGCAGATCGCCGGCAAGATTCTCAAGGAAGTGCGCGACCGCCTCGGCTTTCTCAACGCCGTCGGCGTCGGCTACCTCGCCCTCGACCGCAACGCCGCGACGCTCTCCGGCGGCGAGGGGCAGCGCATTCGCCTGGCCACGCAGATCGGCTCGAAGCTGATGGGAGTGCTCTACGTGCTCGACGAGCCGTCGATCGGGCTGCACCAGCGCGACAACCGCCGCCTGATCGACTCGCTGCTCGAGCTGCGCGACCTCGGCAACACGGTGATTGTGGTCGAGCACGACGAGGAGACCATCGACTCGGCCGACCACGTCATCGACCTCGGCCCGCGCGCCGGCGTGCACGGCGGCGAGGTCGTGGCCGAGGGGACGCTCGAGCAGATCCGCACCTTCCCGAGCTCGCTCACCGCGAAGTACCTGCGCGGCGAGGCCGCCATCGACATCCCGCCGCAACGCCGCAAAGCGAACGGCAACGCCCTCGTCATCCGCGGCGCGCGGCAGAACAACCTCCAGAACATCGACGTCACGATTCCGCTCGGGCTCTTCGTCGCCGTCACCGGCGTCAGCGGCTCCGGAAAGTCGACGCTCGTCAACGACATCCTGTTTCGCGCGCTGTCGCGGCACTTCTACGATTCGCCGGAGACGCCCGGCGAGCACGCGGGGATCGACGGGCTCGAGCAGATCGACAAAGTCATCGACATCGACCAGTCGCCGATCGGGCGCACGCCGCGCTCGAACCCGGCCACGTACACGCAGCTCTTCACCGAGATCCGCAACCTCATGGCCGCGACGCCCGAGGCGCGCATGCGCGGCTACGGGCCGGGGCGCTTCTCGTTCAACGTGAAGGGCGGCCGCTGCGAGGCCTGCAAAGGCGACGGGCAGATCAAGATCGAGATGCACTTCCTCCCCGACATCTACGTGACCTGCGACGTCTGCGGAGGGAAGCGCTACAACCGCGAGACGCTGCAGGTGACGTACAAGGGCGCCTCGATCGCGCAGATCCTCGACATGACGGTGGAGCAGGCGCTGGAGACGTTCCGCAACGTGCCGAAGATCGCCAACATCCTGCGCACGCTTGACGAGGTCGGCCTCGGCTACATCAAGCTCGGGCAGTCGTCGACGACTCTATCGGGCGGAGAGGCCCAGCGCGTGAAGCTGGCCAAGGAGCTGGCCAAGCGCGCCACCGGCAGGACGCTCTACATCCTCGACGAACCGACGACGGGGCTGCACTTCGACGACGTGGCCAAGCTGCTGCACCTGATGCACGGCCTGGTCGACCGCGGGAACACGGTGGTCGTGATCGAGCACAACCTCGACGTCGTGAAGACCGCGGACTACGTGATCGACCTCGGCCCCGAGGGGGGCGACGCCGGCGGGCGAATCATCGGCACCGGGACGCCGGAGGAGATCGCCAAGATCGCGGCGAGTCCGACGGGACAGTTTTTGCGGAAGATGCTGGGGAAGGCCGCGACGGCAACGTCATCCTGAGCCGCGAAGACGGCGAAGGATCTCAGAATGGGAAGCTTGAGATCCTTCGCTGCGCTCAGGATGACGGAGGCTAAAATCGCGCGCATGAAGCGCTTCCTTCTGCCTTTTCTCCTCTTCCTCGCCGCCGTTCCCCTCCTCGCCGACGACTGCAGCACGATGACGCAGCTGGCGACGCTGTACGAGCTGCGCAACGTGGCCATGCGCCACTCCTACGACGTCGACTCCTGGATCGACAAGCGCATCGACTACCTGCGCGAGCCGGTCGACGGCGGCTACCGCTGGGTGCGCTGGGTGCGCCCGTCGAACGGCGACCCCGTCGACAAGCACCTGCACAAGACGCAGGCCGTGCACGGCAGCGGCAGCGACTCGTTCGAGGCGAGCGGCTCGCACGCGTACGGCGTGCGCGTGGTCGTGCCGGCGAAGCAGTCGCTGTTCGGGCGCAACAATCCCGTCTACGTGGGCACGGTGCGGATCTCGTACAACGGCCGCACGAAGACGGAGCGCATCGATCAATGGATGAATCCCGACACGTCGCGAACGATCGGCCTCGGCGTGATCGCCGACCGCGTCGAGGCCTCCCTCGACGCCTCCACGGCATCGAAGGACGTCAACCAGGCCCTCGTGGAGATCCACTTCCGCCAGGCCCAGCTCGAGGACGATCCCGCGAATCCGGCCTATCGCACGATCCAGTCGCTGCGGCACGTGCGCGGCTCGTGGTCGAGCAACGTCATCGACGACGAGATCGCCGTCGCGGAGCGCGACGCCTTCGGCACGACGGAGTCGCTGCCGCTGATGTCGATCGCCCACGACCTCCGGCGCGCCGAGGAGCTGATGCGCAGCAAGAAGGAAGAGGACCACTAGAAAGGCGAGAAGCTGGTGAAGGAGGCGCTACGGAAACTCCGCTACTGAAGACGCGCATCTCCATGCTGCTGTTCGACGGCTTCACGCAGCTCGACCTCACCGGGCCGTACGAGGTCCTGGCGCGGATGCCGGAGACGGAGATCGCGCTGGTGGCGAAGTCGCTGGAGCCGGTGCGCAGCGACACCGGGCTGCGCATCGTGCCGACGCATACGTTCGCCGACGCGCCGGAGCACGACGTGCTCTTCGTGCCCGGCGGGCCGGGCGTGAACGAAGCGATGCTCGACGACGACGTGCTCGCGTTCGTGCGCCGCCCGGCGCGGCACATCACCTCGGTCTGCACCGGCTCGCTGGTCCTCGGCGCGGCCGGACTGCTGCAGGCGTACGCGGCCACGACGCATTGGAACTCCGTCGAGTTTCTGCCACAGCTGCGCGCGCTTCCCGCCGACGCGCGTGTCGTCATCGACCGCGACCGCATCACCGGCGCCGGCGTCTCCTCCGGCATCGACTTCGCGCTGAGGCTCGTCGCGGAGCTGCGCGGCGACGAGGCCGCGAAGGCGATCCAGCTGGCCATCGAGTACGACCCCCACCCGCCCTTCGACGCCGGCTCGCCGAAGACGGCGCCGCCGGAGATCGTCGAGGCCGTGCGCCGGGCCGCGGCGCCGATGATCGAGCGGCGGCGGAAGGCGGTGAACGAAGCCGCGAAAAAGCTCCCGTGAGCGCGAAGATCTTCCTCCTCTCGCCCGCGAACACGAGCGGCCTTCGCGCCAGGCAGCTCACCTCGCCGAACGCGAGCTTCGAAGCCGCGCGGCTCTATCGCTCCGCCGAGGGCGTGCCGATCTCGATTGCCTTCGCCTTCATGAGCGCGCTCTACTTCCGCGGCAAGATCGCCTACGCGCTGCACTTCGCCGATCCGACGCCGCAGGGCGTCTTCGTCATCGCCCCCGGCTTCGGCCTCGTGCCGTACGACTGGCGCATCACCGAGGAGCGGATGAAGGTGATGTCGAAGACGGAGGTCGACGCCCGCGTGCGCAAGTACCGCAAGCCGCTCGAGCGCGACGCCGCGGCGCTCGCGAACACGCTGCCGAAAGACGCCGAGGTCGTGCTGCTCGGCTCCGTCGCCAGCGGGAAATACGTCGACATCCTCCTGCCGCTGCTCGGACATCGCTTACGCTTCCCGACGATGTTCGCCGGCATGGGGGACATGGCCCGCGGGGGGCTGCTGCTGCGCGCCGTCCGCGCCAATCGCGAGCTGGAGTACGCGACACTCGACGCGCCGCGCCACCGCGGGCCGGGCGGAACTGGCAAAATCCCCGAGGGGTGGTGATGGCCGCTGGCTCAAGTCCTCGTAACCCCCCGAGCGTTAGACTCGCGGTAAGCTGCGGGCGCGATAGGCGCAATTACGATGAGCTACCACGACATCATTACCGTCGAACCAGGGAAACGCGGTGGGCAGCCGTGCATTCGCGGAATGCGAATCACCGTATACGACGTCCTGTCCTATCTTGCGTCCGGTATGTCCGAAGAAGAGGTTCTTTCGGATTTCCCGGAGTTAACGCACGAAGACATTCTCGCCTGTCTCAGTTTTGCTGCCGACCGTGAAGGGCAACCCTCGGTGGCGCGCGAGTGAAGCTGCTGCTCGATCAGAACCTGTCTTATAAGCTCATCGCAGAACTGGAGTCTACTTTTCCAGGCACGTCGCATGTTCTGCGGCTCGGCCTTGATCAATCACCCGTGCTTTCGGCGAAGATGAATCGCAAGTCGTTCTCTCCCTTTTCCGCCTCACACCGGTCGAATAACGCAGGTTTGCAGTCGACGCGAGTTCGGCCGGCCTAACCGCCCTCACAAGCTGACAAAAAGCGCCCGTCCGTTAGCAC
>JBKOUP010000107.1:0-3127 GCA_046723495.1 Acidobacteriota bacterium | reverse complement strand
AAGCTGCGTAGTCTGAGATCCTTCGGCTTCGCTCAGGATGACGGTGTGGCGGCCAGCCCCCATTGCCTGAGCATGTACGCGTAGTCGAACGCCGTGTCTTTCAGCGCGTCGTAGCGTCTCGACGCCCCGCCGTGCCCCGCCCCCATGTTCACCTTCAGAAGGATCGGCTTCGACGACGTCGTGTTCGCGCGCAGCTTGGCCACCCACTTCACTCGCTCCCAGTAGCCGACCAGCGAGTCGTTCAGCGACGTCCGCACGAGCATGTTCGGGTAGGCTTTCTTCGCCACGTTCGAGTAGGGGTCGTACGACTTCATGTAGGCGTACGCCGCCTTCTCGTTCGGATTGCCCCACTCGATGTACTCCTGCGTCGTCAGCGGCAGGGTCGGGTCGAGCATCGTGTTGATGACGTCGACGAACGGCACGTGGGCGACGACGGCCTTGAAGAGGTCCGGGCGCATGTTTGTCACCGCCCCCATCAGCAGTCCGCCGGCGCTGCCGCCGCTGACGATCAGCTTCGACGGCGTCGTGTACTTCTCCTTCACCAAATGCTCCGCGGCGGCGATGAAGTCGGTGAAGGTGTTCTTCTTCGTCATCATCCGCCCGGCCTCGTGCCACTCCTTGCCGAGGTCGCCGCCGCCGCGGATGTGGGCGAGGGCGTAGACCACGCCGCGGTCGAGCAGCACCAGGCGCGCCGCGGAGAAGTTGGCGTTCGACGACGCGCCGTACGAGCCGTACGCCGTCAGCCACAGCGGGTTCTTGCCGCTATGGGCATCGACGCTCTTCTTGTAGACGATGGAGACCGGGACCTTGACGCCATCGCCGGCCGTGGCCCAGATGCGCTCCGACACGTACTGCGACTTGTCGTAGCCCGGCACCTCGGTCTGCTTCAGGAGCTTCGACGTCCGCGCGTCCATGTCGTAGTCGTACACCGACGACGGCGTGACGAAGGACTGATACGCGTAGCGGTAGACGTTCGTGTCGAACTCGTGGTTCGCGGCGCCGAAGACGGAGTACGTCGGCTCGGGGAAGCTGACGCGATGGGTCTTGCCGTTGCGCAGGTCGACGATCTCCAGCTGTCCGAGGCCGCCTTCGCGCTCGCGGGCCACGAGGTGATTGGCGAAGAGCTGGATCGACTCGATGCGCACCGGCTTGCGGTAGGCGACGACCTCGGTCCAGTTCTTCTGCTGCGGATCGGCCACCGGCGCGCTGACGACGCGGTAGTTGATTCCGGCATCATTCGTAAGGAAGTAGAAGCGGTCGCCGCGATGGTCGCCGTAGTACTTGTGCCCTTCCTTGCGCGCCACGAGGAGCCGCGGCGGCGCGGCCGGATTGTTGGCCGGGATGACGCGCTCCTCGGTCGTGGTCTTGCTGTCGGAGTGGACGAGGATCCAGTCGCCGCTCAAGGTCCGCTCGGCGTTCAGGTCATAGAGGTCGTCCGTTTCCTCGTAGACGAGGGCGTCGTCCTTGCCGCCGACGGTGTGGCGATAGAGGCGCCACTGCCGCTTGGCCGGGTTCTCGACGGTGTAGAAGATCGTCTTGTTGTCGGCGGCCCAGACGACGGAGCCAACCTTCTGCGCGATCGTCTCCAGGTCCGCGCCGGTGCGCAGGTCGCGCACTTTCAGCGTGTACTGGCGGTAGCCGTTGTTGTCGATGGAGTAGGCGAGGAGGTTGCCGTCGTCGCTGACGTCGTACGCGCCGAGGGACATGAACTTCTGCCCCTCGGCGAGCTTATTGACGTCGACGGTGATCTCTTCCGCCGCCTCGGGCGAGCCCTTCTTCCGCGCGTAGATCGGATACTGCTTCCCCTGCTCCGTCCGCGAGTAGTAGTACCAGCCGTGCTCGCGATACGGCACCTGCACGTCGGTCTGCTTGATGTGCGAGAGCATCTCGTCGTAGAGCGACTTCTGCAGCGGCCCGGTGCCGGCCATCATGGCCTCGGCGTACGTGTTCTCGGCCTCGAGGTGGGCGATGACCTCGGGGTTGCTCTTGTCGCGAATCCACGCGTAGTCGTCGACGCGGGTGTCGCCGTGAATGGTCGAGGGTTTCGGAATCTTCTTGGCCATCGGAGCCTGCGGCACGTTCGCGGCCGCAAGAGGAAACGCGAGCAAGAAGAATGCAGCCAGAACGTTTTTCATTGCGCGGTAGTCTAACCCGCATGCGAAAACTGCTGATCGCCCTCCTCGTGACGACTCCGCTGCTCGCCCAGCCCCAGCGCACCCGCCCCACCGGCCCGCCGATTTTCCGCGGCGGCCCCGGCCCCCAGGGCGCCGAGGCGGCGGTGAAGCAGTCGATGGAACAACTGGCGGCCCTCCGCAAGACGTTCGAGCGCGACGTCGACGTGCTCAATCACCTGCGCGCCGCCGACGGCGCCCTCGTCGACAACATGCAGCCGTCGATCGCCATCCAGAAGGCCTACGAGGAGGTCGAGGAGGCCAAGCGCCTCAGCCCGGAGTTCACGACGATGCAGGGCGTCATCAAAGCCGAGCGCGAGCTGGAAGGCGCCCGCCGCAGTCCCGTCAGCGCCGACTTCGGCCACCTCCGCACGATCCTCCGCGACGAGGCCCTCGGCCCGGCCTCGCGCGCGGTCGTCCGCAACGCCCAGCGCCTGCAGGAGGAGACGGTGGCCTGGATGAAGGTGCAGGAGCTGATCAGCGCGCACGTGCGGGCGCTGTCGGAGATCGCCGCTACGGGCTTGCAGGCCACGCAGAAGTGAGGCGGTTGAAGAAGAAGGTCTGCGTCGTTCCGCACTCGGTGCAGAGGTAGTGCAGCGTACCGCGCCGGCGCCACGGATTCGGCGCGTCGCAGACCGGGCAGAGGGTCTCCTCAGGAACGAAGGCCCGCTCGCAGTGATCGCAGGCCACAGGAAGCCCGGCGGCGTTCGCGTCGTCTTCGCAGCTCACTTCGTTGCAGAGCGGGCAGCGCCAGCAAACGGACATGGTTATTCGCGCGATAATAGCACACAATATTGTTGGGTTCTTAGTTGTTGGTTCTTAGTTCTTAGTTCATCCCGAGCCCAAACTAAGAACCAAGAACTAAGAACCAAGAACTAAGAACCTTTCTTCAACGTCACCGTCCGATTGAACACCATCCCCTCCCCCGACGAGTCGGCATCGACGCAGAAATACCC
>JBKOUP010000448.1:0-2421 GCA_046723495.1 Acidobacteriota bacterium | reverse complement strand
GGGTCACCTCGATCGCGCTCTTCACCGCGGCCTCGGACTCGTTCAACCAGCGCAACATCAACATGACCATCGACCAGTCGCTCGAGAGCTACGCGCAGGTCGCCGCGCGCGCCGCGAGCGAGGGGATGCGCGTGCGCGGCTACGTCTCGACCGCGTTCGGCTGCCCGTACGAGGGGGACGTCGCGCCGGAGAAAGTGCTCGAAGTCAGCGCGCGCCTGCTCGACCTCGGCTGCTACGAGGTCTCCGTCGGCGACACCATCGGCGTCGGCACGCCGATGCAGGTGCAGGGCGTCGTGGGAATCCTGCTGCAAGTGATCCCGGCGACGCGCCTGGCCATGCACTTCCACGACACGCGCGGCACGGCGCTGGCGAACACGCTCGCGGCGCTGGAGATGGGGATCGCGACGTTCGACGCCTCGGCGGGCGGACTCGGCGGTTGTCCGTACGCGCCGGGCGCGTCGGGCAATCTGGCGACTGAGGATCTCGTGTACATGCTCGACGGGATGGCCATCGAGAGCGGCGTCGATTTGAATCGCCTCGTGGCCGCGTCGTCGATCATCGCGCCGTATCTCGATCATTCGTTGCCGGGACGTTACTTGCAGGCGTGCACGCGCGCCAAGGTCAAGGGTGTCGCGCCGGCCTCGGCCGCGGTACAGTAGTGCATGCAGGCACGCCTCCTGACCCATCCCGCATTCGCGCGGCGCCGCTTCGTCGAGCTCGCGCAGCTTCCCGACGCCGCGCTCGATCTCGTCGAGGCCTCGCTGGTCATCGACGTCGAGGACAATCCGACGATCGAGATCTCGCATTACCTCGGCCAGGTCAACGGATGGAGCGCGGCCGTGCGCCAGCGCCTGGAAGGCTCGCGCGACGTCGAGCGCATCGTCGAGGCCATCAACCATCTCCTCTTCGACGAGGAAGGCTTCCACGGCGAGAACGACGACTACTACGACCCGCGCAGCGCGCTGCTCAGCGAGACCCTCGACCGCCACGCCGGGCTGCCGATGACGCTGTCGATCCTCTACATCGAGATGTCGCGCCGCGTGGGCGTCGACATCGACGTCTCCGGCGTGGCCCTGCCGGGGCGGTTCCTGGTCAAGTTCAGCGGCGCCTTCGGGCACATCGTCGTCGATCCCTTCGACGGCGGGCGCGTGCTCTCGAACGTCGAATTGCAGCAGCTCCTCGACGACGTCTACGGCGGCGGCGTGCGCCTGCGCGAGCATCACCTCCGCTCCTCGACGGTGAAAGAGATCCTGGCTCGCGAGCTCGCCCATCTGAAGTCGGCCTACCTGGCCCGGCGCGATCTCCCGCACGCGGCCGCGTCGATCGACCGCCTGCTGATCCTCGACGCCAACGACGCCTGGGAGCTGCGCGACCGCGCCGCTGTGGCCATGCAGATGCACGCCTACGCCACGGCCATCGAATGCTTCGAGCGCTACGTCGCGCTCGTGCCGCACGCCGACGACGGCGCCCGCGTGCGCGAGCAGATCGCCTGGCTGCGCGGCTGGCTCGAAAAGAATTGAGTTAGGCTGTAGGCGGCGTGATCACCGGCTTCAACACCGACATCAAACACAACGAGAAGGTCTACCACATCCAGACCGAGGACAAGGGTCTGCAGAACCCCTACATCGAGTCGCTCGTGTACGTCGGCGGCGAGATCCTGGCCTCGAAGAAGACCTCCTACGCGGAGCAGCTCAAGACCGGCGTCGACGACAAGTGGATCAGCGGCCTGATGGAGCAGCAGCACCGCACGATGATCGCGGCGATCAAGCGCGGGCGCTTCGACGGGCCGGCCGACATCACCAAGAGCTCGGTGCCGAGGCCCGGCGGAACACTCTCCGCGGAGCCGATCCCGACGTCCGCGCCGGCCCCGGCGGGGACGGGGACGCCGCCGCTCGACGACCGCACGCTCGACCAGGTGATCATCGACTACCTCGCCTCCGAGGCCGAGAGCGAGCACCTGGAGCTGTCGCTGCTGAGCAGCGTCGAGTTCTACTCCGGCACGGCCATCGAAGTCCGCGTGGCCACGAAGAAAAGCCTTTCCCAACAGCCCATCGCCGCCGCCGCGATCGAGGTGAAGGTGATCTCGACCGTCGAAGCGCCGCGCGTGATCTTCCGCGGCAAGACCGCCGCCGACGGCACGGCCATCGTGCGCACCACGATCCCAGCCTTCAAGGAGGGGACGGCGGCGGTGATCATCTCGGCGCAAAGCCCGATCGGGAGTGATGAGGTGAAGCAGTTGGTGAAGCGCAGAAAGTAGTTGTTGGTTCTTAGTTCTTGGTTCTTAGTTTCTCGGCCGGTCGCAAACTAAGAACTAAGAACGAAGAACTAACAACCATCTGGCCCCCGCCCTGCATTAAGCACCGCTCGCAATGCCTCGCTCCGCCCGCATCCTCCTGACCCTGGCCGGCCTCGGTCTCGTCA
>JBKOUP010000193.1:0-3616 GCA_046723495.1 Acidobacteriota bacterium | reverse complement strand
GTCCAGAGGATGGCGGCGAGAGTTTTCAACGGTAGAATCATCGCATTACGGAAACCAGAAACCAGAAACCAGAAACCAGAAGCCAGAGATGCGGGCGCGTTTCTGCTTTCTGGTTTCTGGTTTCTGGTTTCTAGTTTTTTGCATGGAATTCACGCCTCACCTTCGCATCACCCTCTTCCAGCCCGGCCTGGCGCCGCAGCAGCTGTCGCTGCCGGAGAGCGTGATCACGCTCGGGCGGGCGCACGACTGCACGGTGCCGATCAAGGACCGATTTCTCTCGCGCCGGCACGCGGAGATCGTGCGCGAGGACGGCGGCTGGCTGCTGCGCGACTGCGGCAGCGTCAACGGCACGCTGCTGAACGGCACGCGCATCCTCGAGCCGCATCTGCTGCGCCCCGGCGACCGCATCGCCCTCGGCGACAGCGAGGTCGTCTTCAACGCCGCCGACGACGACACGTCGCAGATCGTGGCCACGGAATCGTTGTCGCACACGAACATGGCTATCGCCGTCGACGTCGACGAGCGCGGCAACGAGCGCACCCAGGTCCTCAACGCCCTGGCCGTGGAGTTCCTCGCCGACCGGCCGATGGCGGAGCTCTTCGACTTCATCCTCGGCCGCGTCGACAATCTCCTCAGGCCGACGCGCGCGGCCATCGCCACGATCGGCGCGGCCGACCGCATGCAGTTCACGAACGTCAAGCTGCACCGCTCGTCGAAGGACCTGCCGGCGGAGCTGCGCATCAGCAAGACCCTGCTGCGCGAAGTCGTGGAGGGGCGCAAGGTCGTGTCGTTCTTCGACAGCGGCGGCGACGACGACCGCATCGCCCAGGCCGAGTCGATCGTCGCCCAGTGCATCCGCTCCGCGGTCTGCGCGCCGCTGCTCGTCGGCGACGACGTCCTGGGCGTGCTCTACCTCGACTTCGTCGGCGCGGCCGGCGCGGTCACGGAGAGCGACGTCCGCCTCGTGGCCCAGATCGCCCGCTTCGCCGCCGTCACGCTCGAGCGCACGCGCCTGCGCGAGGAAGCGCTGGCGAAGGCGAAGATCGACGAGGAGCTGCGCACCGCCTTCGTGATCCAGAGCCGCCTCCTGCCCGCGCAGCTTCCGGAGATCGACGGCTACTGCTTCGCCGCCGCGAACCGGCCGTGCAAGACGGTGAGCGGCGATTACTACGACGTCCTCGTCCGTCCCGACGGGCGGATCTACTTCGTCATCGCCGACGTCAGCGGCAAGGGGATCACCGCGGCGCTGGTGATGTCGAGCGTGGCCACGGCGTTCCAGATCTTCACGCGCAGCGATCCGACGCCGGCGGAGCTCGTGAGCGAGATCAACGCCACGCTGGCGCCGAAGACGTCGCCGTCGAAGTTCGTGACGCTCTTCGCCGGCGTGCTCGATCCGGCCAGCGGCGCGGTCGACTTCACCAACGCCGGCCACGTGCCGCCGCTGGTGATCGGCCCGGGCGGCGTGCAGACGCTGAGGACGACGGACATGGTGGTCGGCCTCTTCACGACGGCGCAGTACCGCAACCAGTCGGTGGTCCTCGGACCGGGCGACTCGCTGGTGCTCTTCACCGACGGCGTGACCGAGGCGGAGAACGCGGCGGAGGAGCAACTCGGCCTCGAGCCGGTGGCCGAGCTCCTCAGCACGCTGCACGGCACCGAGGCCGTGCGGATCCTGGAGACGATCGACGAGCGCGTGCGCATGCACATCGGCGAGGTGCCGGCCGGCGACGACGTGACGATGCTGGCCCTCACGCGCCTGGCTGTGTGAAAACGGTCAACGCTGCAACGGATGGCGGCTCTCCTTCACTACGGAGACAAGAGGAGAGCAATCATGACCGATATCCCCATTCGCCGCCTGACGTGTACGGAGTTGGCTGACGCGCAAAACCAGCATCTGCGCGATCTCTGTTCGAAAAAGTTCAACGAGCTGTCGTGCCGCTGCAGCGGCTGCGACACCGACGAGCGCTACCCGGTGATCACCGGCCCGGCCGACGCCCCGCTGCTGAACACCGCCTACGACGCGAACACGGGCGGCTTCATCGCCGCCGGCGGCATGGACGCCCAGTGGGAGGCGGGAATCGGCACCGCCACCAGCCTTCCCACGACCTGGATCAAGGCGCTGGTCGTGCAGAACAGCGCGTGGGTCAACAGCCCCTTTGGCAACGCAAACTGGATCTCGTTCTTCCCGACGGATGGGCTCCAGGACAAAGATCAAGTCGACGCGTACTTCCGCTACCACTTCAATCTCGCTTCGTCGGTCGACCCGTCGACCTTCGCTGTGACGATGTCGTTCTTCGCCGACAACCAGGTGGCGGAGATCTTCATCAACGGCACGGCGTTCAGCAGCGCGCTGTTGCCGCAGGCGGGCTTCCCGCCGGCCACCGACCCGTACTCGACCTCAGGCTTCGGAGCCAGGAGCGGCGTGACGCTGACGTTGGATACGAACTGGCGCCGCTGCGAGAACGAGCTCGTCGTGCACGTGAAGTCCGGCTCGCCGTACCTCGGGTTCCTCGCCCAGAACGCCATCGATTCCAAAGTCGACCCGAACGGCTGCCGCTGCAACTGCGACTGCCACCCGGCGCAGTTCCCGGAGATCCGCCCCTGCATCAGCGTGAAGTGGGGCGACAGCGAGTGCGATTGCCTGGAGACGAACGACCTGGAGGTCCTCTGCATCACCGTCTGTAACTGCTACTCGAACGTGACCCTTCGCGATCTCACGATCGAGCAGATTGTCGTCGTCGACGCGGCCGGCAATCCGGTGCCCACGCTGCCGGACGGCACGCCGTCGGTGCAAGCCATCCCCAGCGGCCCGATCTGCTTCGGCGACATCGGCCCGTGCACCGAGCAGGGCCGCCCGCCCTGCGTCTCGCGCGAGCTCGTGCTCTACACGCGCGGCGCCGTCGGCGGGAACTACCGCCTGCTCTTCCGCGGCATCTGCTTCGAGGTCTGCCACGAGTTCGAGCTCGACCAGTGCTTCAAGCTGAAGCTCTGCCGCGACTGAACCGGGAGCCGGTGCCGCTTCGGCGGCACCGGCTCGCTTTCTCAGGGAATGCTCCGTCGCCACGGAATTGCGAAGATTCGAATTCCGAATTCAGAATGAAGAAAGCGAGAGGATTCTGCCCAACGCGCTCCCGTTTTCGTCATTCTGAATTCGAAATTCGAAATTCGAAATTCTGCGGGCCACGGAGCAAGCCTGGAGCGTGCTCATTGTTGCTCTGCCCTTGACCCAATGACGACGGGCCGCCGACCGGTCTGTTCTCGTGGGCGATAGGCTCCGAGATCTGCCCACCAGATCTCGCCGCGCTTCAACTCTGGTCCTCGCGATTGAGCGTTGTTTCCCACTCCGCGAGACCTGCCTCCGTGAGAGTTTCCTCATCTCGAATGACCTTTGATAAACGGGCCAGATCCCAGCGCGAAGGATCGGGGCGGCGCACGACGACGAGCCCGACCCTTTCACCGGGGCGCAATCGCAACCGGCGCATCGGACGGAGTACACCCTCGTTGAACTCCGCTTCGATCAATTCCATCCCGGTCAACGGTAACACGGAAGCACGATGATCAATCCCCCGCCGCGACCCTCCTTCCCGTTGCCGAGCCTCCGAACACGATCCCCGTC
>JBKOUP010000380.1:0-9301 GCA_046723495.1 Acidobacteriota bacterium | reverse complement strand
CTTGTTCTCCAGCTCGACCTGGAACATCGCGTTCGGCAACGTTTCCAGCACCGTTCCTGTGACTTCGATCGCTTCTTCCTTCGACATATCTCCTTCTACTTCCCTAGAACAACGGGTCCATTCCTCGTCACCGCCACGCTGTGCTCGAAGTGGGCGGCCATCGTGCCGTCCACCGTGCGGGCCGTCCAGCGGTCGGCGTCGGTACGGACGTCGTCGATGTTGCCGTCCCGTCCGCTGCGCTCGATGCGGTGGCGCAGCTTCGGGCCGATCTCGCAGAGCATCGGCTCGAGAGCCAGGACCATCCCCGGACGGAGCTCGATGCCTCGCCCGCGGCGGCCGTAGTTGTGCACCTGCGGCTCCTCGTGCATCCGGCGGCCGATGCCGTGGCCGACGAAGTTGCGGATGACGTGGAAACCGCGCAACTCGGCGAGCTCCTGCACCGCCGCGCCGATGTCGCCGAGGTGGCGGCCGGGACGGCATTCGTCGATCGCGGCCTCGAGGCACTCCCGCGTCGTGTCGACGAGGAACTGCGTCTTGGGCGTGACCTTGCCGACCGTCACGGTGATGGCCCCGTCGCCGACGAACCCCTCCAGGATGGCGCCGAAGTCGAGGCCGATGATGTCGCCCTCCTGCAGCTTGGCCCGGTTGGGGATGCCGTGCACGATGACGTCGTTGACGGAGGAGCAGACGACGGCCGGGTAAGGAGGAAGGCCCATCGGCGCGTAGCCCTTGAAGGGGGACTTCGCGCCGCGTCTGGCCAGCTCCTCTTCCGCGATCGCGTTGAGCTGCGCCGTCGTCACGCCCGGCCGGATGGTGGCCCGCAGGATCTCGAGGATCTCGAGGACGATGCGGTTGGCGCGGTCCATGATCGCGAGCTCGTCGCGAGTCTTCAGGACCGGGCCTTTCATTCGGTCGAGCATTACGCCAGTGACTGTTCGATTCGTTCAAAGACCTCGTCGAGGGGACCAACCCCGTCGACGGTTCGCAATACGCTCTTCGCCTTGTAAAACGTCACGACCGGAAGCGTCTGCCTGTGGAACGCTTCCAGACGTTTGCGGACGGCTTCCTCGTTGTCGTCGGGACGATGAATGAGGGCCGCGCCTTCGCGGTCGCACACCATGTCCGATTTCGGAGGAGCCGACTCGAGATGGTAAATCGCTCCGCACTCGGGACACGAACGGCGGAGCACAGTCCTCTTGACAAGCACGTCATCGGGGACCAGTAGCTGCACAACCCTCAAGGGGTCCGACCCATTCCCCACGATATTGTCGAGCTTCTCGGCCTGCACGGTCGTGCGGGGGAAGCCGTCGAGGATGAAGCCGCGCCCGGCGTCGGACTTCTTCAGCCGGTCGTTGATGATGCCGATCATCAGGTCGTCGGGAACGAGCGCCCCGGCGGCCATGATCGGCGCGGCCTCGCGGCCGAGGGCCGTGTCGTCGGCGATGGCCTCGCGGAGCATGTCGCCCGTGGAGATGTGCGGGACCTGATGGCGCGCGGCGAGGCGCTTGGCCTGGGTGCCCTTGCCGCTGCCGGGAGGGCCGATGAAGATGAGTCTCATTACCCTCTTCGCCCCCGAATCCTTCCCTTCTTCATGAACCCGTCGTAGTGGCGCATGACCAGCTGCGACTCGATCTGCTGGATCGTGTCCATAGCCACGCCGACGACGATCAGCAGCGACGTGCCGCCGAAGTAGAAGTTGAAGCCCATGCCGGTCGTCACCCACGTCGGCAGGTAGCGGTCCAGCCAGGCCCCGATGCCGAAGGGAACCTGGGCCACGTGGATGCCGGCGATCAGAAACTCCGGCAGGATGCAGACGGCGGCCAGGTAGACCGAGCCGACGAAGGTGATGCGCGTCAGGACGCGGTCGATGTAGTCGGAGGTCTTCTTGCCCGGGCGGATGCCGGGGATGAAGCCGCCGTACTTGCGCATGTTGTCGGCAGTGTCGACGGGGTTGAAGACGATCGACGTGTAGAAGTAGCCGAAGAAGATGATGCCGACCATCTGCAGCAGGTAGTAGAGCGGCTCACCGACGCGCATCTGGTTGCCGATCGCGGCCGCCCAGGGGGCCTTGATCATCGTGGCCATGGTCTGGGGGATGACCAGGATCGAGGACGCGAAGATCGGCGGGATGACGCCCGCGGTGTTGACGCGCAGCGGGAGGTACGTGTTCGCGCCGCCGTAGACCTTGCGGCCGACGACGCGCTTGGCGTACTGCACGGGGATGCGCCGCTGCGCGCGCTCCATGAAGACGACGAAGGCGACCACGGCGATCATGAAGACGCCGAGGAAGAGCATGGCGAAGAGGTTGCGCTGCCCGGTGCGGATGTCGTCGATGAGGCCGATCATCGCGTGCGGGAGGTTGACGACGATGCCGGCGAAGATGATCAGGGAGATGCCGTTGCCGATGCCGCGCTCGGAGATCTGCTCGCCGAGCCACATGACGAAGGCGGTGCCGGTCGTCAGCGTCAGCACGGTCATGAGCGGGAAGCCCATCCCCCACAGCGAGTCCTGGACGTAGGTCGGGACGAGCGGCGCGCCGCCGGGCGCGGCCTGGGCCTTGAGCCAGAAGGCCACGCCGAGGGACTGGATGATCGACAGCGCCACCGTGCCGTAGCGCGTGTACTGGTTGATCTTCCGGCGCCCCATCTCCCCTTCCTTCGACAGCTTCTCCAGGTACGGCCAGACGACCGTGAGGAGCTGCAGGATGATGGAGGCGGAGATGTACGGCATGATGCCGAGGGCGAAGACGGAGAGACGCCGCAGGGCGCCGCCGGAGAAGAGGTCGAGGAAGCCGAACACGCCGCCGCTCATCGACTTGAAGAACTCGGAGAGGGCGATGGGGTCGACGCCCGGCGTCGGGATGTGCGATCCCAGCCGGTAGACGGCGAGCAGGGCGAACGTGAAGAGGACCCGCTTGCGCAGGTCTTCGATGGCCCAGATGTTCCGCAGCGTTTCGAGGAAGTTCACCTTACGCGGTCTCCTGGCAGGTGCCCCCTGCCGCTTCGATTTGCTTGCGGGCGGACGCGGAGAACTTGGCGGCGACGACGGTGAGCTTCTTGGAGAGCTTGCCGTCGCCGAGGATCTTGATGCCGTGGTTGCGCCCCTTCACGAGCCGCGCCGAGCGCAGGGCCGCCTCGTCGACGGTGGCGCCGTTGTCGAAGCGCTCCAGCTCGGAGACGTTCACGGTCGCGTACTCTTTCTTGAAGATGTTGGTGAAGCCGCGCTTCGGCAGGCGGCGGTGCAGCGGCATCTGGCCGCCTTCGAAGCCGAGCATGCGGGAGTAGCCGGAGCGAGACTTCTGCCCCTTCTCGCCGCGCCCGGCGGTCTTGCCGTGGCCGGAGCCCTGCCCGCGTCCGACGCGCTTCTTGGCGTGGCGGGCACCCTTCTTCGGTTTGAGGTTACTGAGTTCCATGTTTTGACTCCGGGGCTCTCGGCTCTCGGCTCTCGGCTCTCAGGGGGCGTTCTCCCCGAGAGCCGAGAGCTGAGAGCCGACAGCCATTTTTCATTCGACCACTTGAACCAGATGCGGAATCTTCTTGATCATTCCGCGGACTTCCGGGCTGTCCGGACGTTCCGCGACGCGGTGCATCTTGCCGAGGCCGAGGGCTTTGAGCGTCTCGCGCATCTCGCGCGGGCAGCCGATGCCGCTGCGGACCTGCTTGACCTTGATCATCTTTCTGGCCGCGCTCATGCCGCGTTCCCTTCCGGCTCCTCGCGCAGCTTGCGGTACTCGCTCTCGTTGCGGAGCTGCTTCAGAGCCTCGAACGTGGCCTTGACGACGTTGTGCGGGTTGGCCGTGCCGAGCGACTTGGTCAGGATGTTCTGGATCCCGGCCGACTCGAGGATGGCCCGCACCGGACCGCCGGCGATCACGCCCGTCCCTTCCGAAGCCGGCTTGAGCAGGACCTTGCCGGCGCCGTAGTGGCCGGTGGCGGCGTGGGGGATGGTCGTGCCGGACATGGAGATCTCCACCATGTTCTTCTTGGCGATCTCGATCCCCTTCTTGATCGCGGCGGGGACTTCCTTGGCCTTGCCGGAGCCGTAGCCGACTTTGCCCTTGCCGTCGCCGACGACGACGAGCGCGCTGAAGCTGAAGTTCTTGCCGCCCTTGACGACCTTCGTCACGCGGTTGATGTGGACGACCTTGTCGATCATCCCGCTCTCATTACGCTCCTCGCCTCGGCGATCGCCGCGTTGCGAGCCCTGGCCGGGGCGATTCATTGGACGCTGCACGTGACCTCCCTAGAATTCGAGACCGTTTTCGCGCGCCGCATCGGCGAGCGCTTTGATGTTGCCGTGGAACTGGTACCCGCCGCGGTCGAACACGACCTGCTTGATGCCCTTGTCCTGGGCCTTCTTGGCGATGAGCGCGCCGACGGCCTTCGCCGCCGCGGCGTTCGCCCCCTTCGCGTTCGAGTCCCTCTCGCGGCTCGACGCGGAGGCGATGGTCTTGCCGGACGCGTCGTCGATGACCTGCGCGTAGATGTACTTGAGGCTGCGGAAGACGGCCAGGCGCGGACGATCGGCCGTTCCGTTGACCTTGCGGCGGATGCGTTCTTTCACGCGGTGTCGGGATACGACTCTTTGTTTTGCTTGATCCATGTGTTTTGCTCCGGGCTCTCGGCTCTCGGCTCTCGGCTCTCAGGGGGGCTGACCTGAGAGCCGAGAGCCGAGAGCTGAGAGCCTGTTTCTTACTTGCCCGCAGCCTTCCCGGCTTTGCGCCGAATCACTTCATTCGAATACTTGATGCCCTTCCCCTTGTAGGGATCGGGCTCGCGCAGCCCGCGGATCTCCGCCGCCACCTGCCCGACCTTCTGCTTGTCGATGCCGGTGATGGTGATGTGGTTCGTCTTTCCGTCGATGGCGATGTCGATGCCCTGCGGGATCGGGAAGCGCACGGGGTGCGAGTACCCGAGCTGGAAGACGACTTCGCGTCCCTTGACCTCGGCGCGGTAGCCGACGCCGACGATGTCGAGCTCGCGCTTGAACCCTTCGGTCACGCCGTGGACGTTGTTCGCCACCAGCGCGCGCATCAGTCCGTGCAGCGAGCGCGACTTTCCTTCGTCGTCGCCGCGGCTGAACTGCACGACGTTGTCTTTGATCTCCACTCCGATGCCCGGCACCACCGGCGTGACGAGCGAGCCCTTCGGTCCCTTGACCGTCAGGGTGTTGCCCTCCTGCCGGACTTCGACGCCCTTCGGCAGCGGAATCGGCTTCTTTCCAATTCGCGACATGGGTCTCTCCTTACCAGACCTGGCAGAGGATCTCGCCGCCGACGCCGGTCTTGGCTGCCTCGGTGCCGGACAGGACGCCCCGCGAAGTCGAGACGATGGCCAGGCCCAGTCCGCCGAGGACACGGGGGATCTCCTGCTTGTTGCGGTAGACGCGGCGGCCGGGGCGCGAGATGCGCTCGATGCCGTGGATGACCGGCTCGCCGTTGGGCGAGTATTTGAGGTCGATCCGCAGCGTCCCCTGCGGCTTCTCCTTGTCCGTGAGCGAGTAGTTGCGGATGAAGCCCTCGCTCTTGAGGATGCGGGCGATCTCCACCTTCAGCTTCGAGGCGGGGAGCTCCACGCGGTCGTGATGCGACGTGATCCCGTTACGGATCCTCGTCAACATATCGGCTACTGGATCTGTCATCGACATTCGTGAATCCTTCCTACCAACTTGCTTTCGTGACGCCCGGGATGTATCCGCCGAGCGAGAGCTGCCGGAAGCAGATGCGGCAGAGCTGGAACTTGCGTAGATATCCGCGGGGGCGCCCGCACACCTTGCAGCGGTTCACTTTGCGAGTCATGTACTTCGGCTTGCGCGCTGCTTTGACGATCATCGAGGTCTTGGCCATTTGATTCTCTCCGCTACTTGCCGAAGGGCATGCCGAGCTCGCGCAAGAGGAACCGCGCCTGCTCGTCGTTCTTCGCCGTGGTGACGATGGTGATGTTCATCCCCTTCGCTTTGTCGACCTTGCCGGCGTCGATCTCGGGGAAGATCAGGTGATCGCGAATGCCGAGGGTGTAGTTGCCGCGGCCGTCGAAGGAGCGCGTCGGCACGCCGCGGAAGTCGCGCACGCGCGGCAGGGCGATGTTGATCAGCCGGTCGAGGAACTCGTACATCTTCTCCCCGCGCAGCGTGACCCTCGTCCCGATCGACATCCCCTCGCGCAGCTTGAAGCTGGCGATCGACTTCTTGGCTTTGGTGACCACCGGCTTCTGCCCGGTGATCTGGCCGAGCTCGTCGACGGCCGCGTCGAGCACCTTCGCGTTCTGGATGGCGTCGCCCATGCCCATGTTCAGGACGACCTTCTCGACCATCGGGATGGCCATGGCGTTCTTGATCCCGAACTCGTCGGCCACCTTCTTGCGGACTTCCTTCGTGTACAGCTCTTTGAGTCTTGCAGACATGACGGTTCCTACATTTCGCTATTGCACTTGCGGCAGTAGCGGTTGGCGCCTTCGTGCGTGCGGTGCGAGCCGGTACGTGTCGGCTCGTTGCAGCTCGGGCAGATGACCTGCAGGTTGGAGAGGCGCACGGGGCCCTCGCGCTCGAGGATGCCGCCGGCGATGCTCTTCTGCGGGTTCGGCTTGGTGTGCTTCTTGACCAGGTTCACGCGCTCGACGATGGCGGCGTTCTTCGCCGGCATGACGCGGAGCACCTTGGCCTGTTTGCCGCGATCCTTCCCCGCCAGAACGACGACGGTGTCGCCTTTCTTGACGTGGGGCTTTGTCGACGGCTCGGTTTTTTGCTTGGTGACTTTTCCGTACATGACTTTTTGGCTCTCAGCTATCAGCTCTCGGCTCTCGGGCCCACCCGCCCTCGGTTCTCCCTGAGAGCCGAGAGCTGACAGCCGAGAGCCCGTTTCTCTAGATCACTTCCGGCGCCAACGAAATAATCTTCATAAACTTGCGCTCGCGGAGCTCGCGGGCCACGGGCCCGAAGACGCGCGTGCCGACCGGCTCGCGCTGCTCGTTGATGAGAACGGCGGCGTTGTCGTCGAACTTGATGTACGAGCCGTCGCGGCGCCGGTACTCCTTCACGGTGCGTACGATGACGGCCTTGACCACGGCGCCTTTCTTCACGGTTCCGTCGGGCGAGGCTTCCTTGACCGAGGCCGTGATCACGTCGCCGAGGCCGGCGTAGCGGCCGGCGGTCGAGCCGCCGAGCATCCGAATGCAGGCGATCTTCTTCGCGCCGGTGTTGTCGGCAACCTGAAGAATCGTTCCCATCTGAATCATGGCTAGCTCGCTTTCTCCAGGACCTGGCGAACGTTCCAGCGCTTCCGCTTCGACAGCGGGCGCGTCTCCTCGATGAGCACGCGGTCGCCGACGTTGACGCCCGGCTCCTCGGAGTGCGCCAGGAACTTGCTCGTGCGCTTGATGTACTTCTGATACATCCCGTGCTGGACCAGGTTCTCGACCGCCACGACCACGGTCTTCTGCATCTTGTTGGAGACGACGACGCCGACTTTGGTCCGCGTGTTCGTTTTCTTCGCTTCTTCGGTGGTAGCCATTACGCTCTAGCCTTCTCGTTCAAAATCGTCTGGATGCGCGCGATCTCCCGCCGGACCTGGCGCATCTTGGCCGGCGATTCCATCCGTCCCGTGGCGCGCTGGAAGCGGAGCTTGAACAGCTGCTCCGTCAGCTCGCGCTCGCGGACGTGGAGCTCGTCGACGCTCTTGTCGCGAAGCGTTGCCGCCTGTTTGCTCATTCACCCACCTCCATCATTTCGCGGGTCACGAAGCGGGTCTTGATCGGCAGCTTGTGCGCCGCCAGGCGGAAAGCCTCCTCGGCGATCTCGCGCGGCACGCCTTCCATCTCGAAGAGGATGCGCGCCGGCTTGATCACGCACACCCACTCCTCGGGGGCGCCTTTGCCTTTGCCCATGCGCGTCTCCAGCGGCTTCTTCGTCACCGGCTTGTCGGGGAAGATGCGGATCCAGATCTTGCCGCCGCGCTTGACGTGGCGGGTCATGGCGATACGTCCGGCCTCGATCTGGCGCGCCGTCACCCACCCGGCCTCCAGCGCCTGCAGCCCGAAGTCGCCGAACGAGATCTTCTGGCCGCGCGTGGCCAGCCCGCGGCGGCGTCCGCGCTGCTGTTTTCTGTATTTGACTTTCTTCGGCATCATCATGATTGAAGAACTCCTGGGCTCTCAGCTATCGGCTCTCGGCTCTCGGCACCGCCCGCCCTCGAGAGCCGAGAGCTGACAGCCGAGAGCCCGTTGCCTCTCGCTACGCCGGACGCCTCCGCGACTTCGTTTTGGCCATCTCGCCCTTATAAATCCAGACCTTCACGCCGATCGTGCCGTACGTCGTCGTGGCCGTGGCCTGGCCGTAGTCGATGTCGGCCTTCAGCGTGTGCAGCGGCAGGCGGCCGTCTTGGTACCACTCCGAGCGGGCGATCTCGGCGCCGTTGAGGCGGCCGCCGACGCGGACCTTGATCCCCTTCGCGCCGAAGCGGAAGGCCGACTCCATCGCTTTCTTCATGGCCCGGCGGAAGGCGATGCGCCGCTCCAGCTGCGCGGCGATGTTCTCCGCGACGAGCTGCGAGTCGAGCTCCGGACGCTGGATCTCCTGGATGTTGATGTAGACCTCGCCGTTGACGAGCTTCTGCAGCTCGTCGCGGAGCTTGTCGACCTCGGCGCCCTTGCGCCCGATGATGATCCCCGGCCGCGAGGTGTAGATGTTGATGCGCATCTTGTTCGCCGTGCGCTCGATGTCGATCTCCGAGACTCCGGCGTGGGACAGACGCTTCTTCAGATCCTCGCGGAGCTTCAGATCGCGATGGAGCGTCTCGGCGTAGGTCTTCCCCTGAAACCAGCGGGAATGCCACGTCTTGTTGAATCCGAGCCGAAATCCGTACGGGTTGACCTTCTGACCCAAAGTAGCCTCCGTTATTTCCGGGCGCGCGCGCGGCCTTTGCCGCCGCCGCTGCGCTCGTTGACCGCTTTCACTTCGTCCGACACGTGAACCGTCACGTGTGCCTTCCGCTTCTGAACGCGGTAGGCCCGGCCCATCGGCGCCGGCTGCACCCGCTTCTCCCGCGGTCCCTCGTTGACGTAGATCTTCGAGACCACCAGCTCGTCGGTGTCGACGCCGGTCTCCTTGTTCTCCGCGTTGGCCACGGCCGAGCGGAGGAGCTTCTCCAGGTCCTTGGCCACGGTCTTGTTCGTGAAGCGCAGGATGTTGATGGCCTCGTCGACCTTCTTGCCGCGCACGAGGTCGACCACGAGGCGGACCTTCTGCGGCGACGCTTTGAGGTACTTCAACGTTGCAGTGGCTTCCATCGACCTATCCCTTCGCAGCC
>JBKOUP010000485.1:0-6952 GCA_046723495.1 Acidobacteriota bacterium | reverse complement strand
ACAGGACTCGAATAGCATTGCCGCCACTCTTCGAACAGCGGCGGATTGCGGAGATCCTGGACAAGGCGGATGCGTTGCGAGCCAAACGCCGCGTCGTCCTGGCCCAACTCGACAGTCTCACCGAATCCATCTTCCTCGATATGTTCGGACCTGGAGGGCACTATGAGAGATTCTCCTCATTGGCCCCCCTTTCCGCAGTGTGTCGAGTTATCACGGATGGTGTGCACAAAACTCCAGCCTATGTTGCGCAAGGAATACCGTTCGTGACTGTGAAGAACATAACGTCGGGAGTTCTCGACTTATCTGAGACGAAGAAGATTCTACCGAAGGATCACGAGACATTTACTAAACGAACGAAGCCGGAGAAGGGCGATGTACTCGTGAGTAAGGACGGAACTATCGGGATTCCGTGCCCAGTCGAGACGGAAGACGATTTTAGTATTTTCGTTAGCGTAGCTCTCCTGAAACCGAAAGTTGACGTGATCGAGCAATCCTTCCTGACTGCACAGTTTCGATCAGACTGGATTCAGCGCCAGATTCGCCGAAGTTCCAAAGGCATCGCGATTCGCCATCTTCACTTAGAAGACTTCAAAAGGCTTAGTGTTATTGTTCCGCCACTGAGCTTGCAAAGTGAGTTCGCAAGGCGCATTCGTCAATTAGAACGGGACAAGTCGATCCAAGTTACTTCCTTGCTCGGATTCAACACGCTTTTCGCCTCCCTCCAACACCGCGCCTTCCGCGGAGATCTGTGACGCCTCGGGCCACGCACGCGTTCGCGTTCAGCGGACAACTGCTCCAGCGCGGCTTCTGGTTTTACGCCGGGAGATCTCAACCTCGCGACGGGGCGACGATCTGCTACTTCGGCCACCGGCGACAGTTCCTCGCAAACTGCACAGTCGTCGTTCAACCGCATGAGACGGCACCGCGGTTCAACGTCAAAAACAACGTCTTGCAGCGGCGTCTGGAGAAGTCCGGTATCGCTCCCGAAGCCGTGCGAGTTCCGTTTCGTTGCGTACGGTCCGATTGTTGAGGCTGGAATTCATCGAAGAACACCGCCGCGTGCGCCATGTCGGCGCGCCACTCCGAAAAAGTCCATGGCCGGCTATCAAGTTAGGGCCATTGATTTACGGAATGCCAGCAACCTAAAATAGCGGCCACGCTAATTTCAGGTTCCGCATGCGCCGTCGAGCAACAGGGCAGTACCGGACCATCTCCATGGCGTCGGAGCGGTTCAAAGCGTTCACCCCGGCGCCCCTTCCGCCGAAACCACCCGTGGTCTGGTCGCCAGCGTCGCGGCGCCGCTTTGACGACGCTACTCGCCCTCGGAAGGCTCGATGCCGTCACTGCGCTGCTCCCCAACGCATCGCTCCTCCTCTACAGCTTCGTCCGAAAAGAAGCAGTCCTCTCGTCGCAGATCGAGGGGACGCAGTCCTCGCTGGCCGATCTCCTTTTGTACGAGATCGACGAGCAGCCCGGCGTTCCTGTCGATGACGCCCGCGAAGTCAGCCGCTGCGTCGCCGCGCTGGAGCTTGGTCTCCAGAAACTGCGCTCCGGTCTTCCGGTCTGCATGCGCCTCCTCCGTGAAATGCACAAGGCGCTGATGGCCCATCCGCACGGGCGCGGCAAGACTCCCGGGGAGATCCGGCGGTCGCAGGTTTGGATCGGCGGCACCCGTTCCGGCAACGCCGTGTTCGTGTCCCCACCGGTCGATGCGTTGCCGGAGGCGCTCAAACACTTCGAGCGATTCCTCAACGACGAGCCCGAGCCCTCGCCTCCGCTCATCAAGGCGGCGCTGGCGCACGTGCAGTTCGAGACCATTCACCCCTTTCTCGACGGCAACGGCCGCATCGGCAGACTTCTCATCGTGCTGCAACTGATCGCCGATGGAGCTCTTCGCGAGCCGATGCTCTATCTCAGTCTCTTCTTTATGCGTCACCGCACGCTCTACTACGACTTGCTGAACGCCGTACGGATCGATGGTGACTGGGAGCGCTGGCTCGACTTCTTCGCCGAGGGTATCGAGGTGTGCGCGACGCAGGGGGTGGCGACGGCGAACGCACTCCTGCAACTGGTGAACGAGGATCGGGACCGCATCGTCGCACTCGGCCGTGCGGCACAATCGGCGCTCGTCGTCCATCGTGCGTTGCAAAGGCAACCCATTGCCACCTCCGGAGCACTGGTCGAGGCTACCAGTCTCACCGCGGCGACGGTGAACAAATCCCTCGGGCATCTGGTCACCCTGGGAGTCGTGAGCGAATTGACGAATCGGCAGCGCGGGCGCGTCTTCAGCTACCACCGCTACATCGAGATTCTGACCGCCGAACTGGAGCCACGATCCTGAGCCAGTTCGACTTCATTCGCGCCGAATGGCCCGACGTCTTCGACGCTGCCGCGCGCGCCGAGAACGCCGCACGTCCCGATCCGCGTACGTCGTGTTTCTATGCGCGGCGCGCGCTGGAACTGGCGGTCGTCTGGATCTACAAGCACGACCCGGCGGTGACGTTGCCCTATCAGGAGCAGCTCGCCGCGCTGATTCACGACCCCACCTTCAAGCAGAGCGTCGGTCCCGCGCTCTTTGCCAAAGCGCGCCTCATCAAGGACCTCGGCAACCTCGCGGCGCACAGTCCGAAGCCGCTGCAGGAGAAGGACTCGCTGCGCGCCACGGAAGACCTGTTCCACTTCCTCTTCTGGCTGGCGCGTACCTATTCGCGAAGAGCTGGGCTGTCCGATTCTCTGGCGTTCGATGCGTCGACGCTTCCCAGCGAAGCAACGTCGCCGAAGAGCGTCGCGCAGATTCAGAAGCTGGAGAGCGACCTCGCGGCACGCGACGAGAAGCTGTACGAGCTGATCGCCGACCGGCAGAACATCGACGCCGAGCTGCAGCGCCTGCGCGACGAGATCGCCGCGGTCAAGGCGGCGAACAGCGCGAAGCCCGACACCCACGACTACTCCGAGGCGGAGACGCGCGACTACTTCATCGACCTGCTCCTGAAGGAGGCGGGTTGGTCGCTCAGCGGGCCGGACGACCTCGAGTTCGAAGTGCGCGGGATGCCGACGAAGGATGGCAGGAACGACGGTCCCGGCTTCGTCGACTACGTGCTGTGGGGCGACGACGGCAGGCCTCTCGGTATGGTCGAGGCGAAGCGGACGCGGAAAGACTCGCGCATCGGCCAGCAGCAGGCAAAGCTCTACGCCGACTGTCTGGAGACGCGTTACGGCCAACGCCCGGTGATCTTCACCTCGAACGGCTACGAGCACTGGATCTGGGACGACGCGTTCTATCCGCCGCGGCCGGTGCAGGGGTTCTACAAGAAGGACGAGCTGGAGCTGCTCATCCAGCGTCGCACGACCCGCCGATCCCTCGCCACTGCCGAGATCAACGAGGCGATCGTCGAGCGCTACTACCAGACGCGGGCGATCCGCAAGATCACCGAGGCATTCGAACGGGACAATGAGCGGAAGGCGCTGCTGGTCATGGCCACCGGCGCCGGCAAGACCCGCACGGTCATCGCCCTCTCCGACCTGCTAATGCGCTGCAACTGGGTCAAGCGCGTGCTGTTTCTCGCCGACCGCGTTGCGCTCGTCGGTCAGGCGGTTCGGGCGTTCTCGAAACATCTTCCCAGTTCCTCGCCGGTGAACCTGGTTTCCGAAAGGGAGGCCGAGGGACGAGTCTTCGTGTCGACATACCCGACGATGATGGGCTTGATCGACGAGACGCAGAACGGCCTTCGCCGTTTCGGACCGGGTCACTTCGATCTCATCGTCATCGACGAAGCGCACCGCTCGGTCTACAAGAAGTACGGTGCGATCTTCGAGTACTTCGACGCGCTCCTCGTCGGTCTGACGGCCACGCCCAAAGACGAAGTCGACCGCGACACCTACAAACTTTTCGATCTCGAACGTGGCGTCCCGACGGACGCGTATGACCTCGAGGATGCGGTGAATGACGGCTTCCTCGTGCGAGCGAGACCGGTGGCGGTGCCGATCAAGTTCGTGCAGCAGGGCATCACGTACGACGATCTCTCCGACGAGGAGAAGGAAGAGTGGGACGAGATCGAGTGGGATGAGAGCGGCCAGGTCCCTGCGCGGGTGGAAGCGGGAGCGATCAACCAGTGGCTGATGAACGAAGACACCGTCGACAAGGTTCTCGCGCATCTCATGACCCGCGGAATCCGCGTCGCCGGCGGCGATCGCGTCGGCAAGACGATCATCTTCGCCAAGAATCACGCGCACGCGCTCTACATCGCCGAGCGTTTCGACGCGAACTATCCGCAGTTCAAGGGCGAGCTCGCGCGCGTGATCGACAACCAGATCGCGTATGCGCAGTCGCTCATCGACGATTTCGGGAAGCCGGCCAAAGCCCCGCACATCGCCATCTCCGTCGACATGCTCGACACCGGGATCGACATCCCAGAAGTGGTCAACCTCGTCTTCTTCAAGATCGTGCGGTCGAAGACGAAGTTCTGGCAGATGGTAGGTCGCGGAACACGGCTGTCGCCCGATCTCTTCGGACCCGGTCAGGACAAGCAGTTCTTTTATCTCTTCGACTACTGCGACAACCTCGCGTTCTTCGGCGCCAACGCCGAAGGCATCGAGAGTCAGGCCGCGGACTCGCTGAGCACGCGGCTGTTCAAGTACCGGCTCGAACTGATCGAGGAGCTCGATCGGCGATTCCATCTGCATGGCTTCGAGAAGGGAGCCGGCAGGGTGGAGGAGGCCGACGCTCCGTATGAGGGCTTCCTCGACGAATATCACCTGCGCTTCGATGTCGCGGATCGCCTGCGCAGCGAGGTCGAGGCGATGAACGTCGACAACTTCGTCGTCCGGCCGCAGCGGCGTCTGGTGGAGAAGTGGAGGGCCGTGGACCGCTGGAAGAACCTCACCAGCGCGGATCTCGAAGAGCTGGCGCGCGAACTGGCATCGCTGCCGACAGAGCTTCCCACCGAAGAGGAAGACGCGAAGCGCTTCGATTCCCTAATGCTTCGGCTTCAACTCGCGCGGCTGCAGGGCGACCATCGCTTCGTGAAGCTCGCCGAGCAACTGCGCAAGATCGCGGGACTGTTGGAGGAGAAGAAGAACATCCCCATGATCCGGGCCGAGCTCCCGCTCATTCTCGAGCTGCAGAGCGACGAGTGGTGGCAAGACACGACCGTGGCGATGTTCGAGAACGTCCGCAAGCGTCTGCGCTCCCTGGTCCGCCTCATCGAGAAGAAGGACCGCCGCGTGATTTACACGGACTTCCAGGACGAGATGGGCGAGGAGGTCGAGGTCGAGCTAGGGCCGTTTGCCTCGGCCGGCGATTTCGAGAAGTTCCGGGCGAAAGCGCGTCAGTTCCTGCGCGAGCACGAAGACAACTTGGCGGTACACAAAGTTCGGACGAACCGGCCTCTGACGTCGACGGACATTGAGGAGCTGGAGCGGATCCTGGTGGAAAGCGGCGTGGGGACGCCCGAGGACGTTCAGCGCGCCGCGGAGTCGAATCATGGACTCGGACTCTTCGTCCGCTCTCTCGTCGGCCTCGATCGGAGCGCGGCGAAGGAGGCGTTCGCGGCGTTTCTCAGCGGGAAGACGCTGACCGGGAACCAGATCGAGTTCGTGAACGTGATCGTCGAACACCTCACGGAGAACGGCGCGATGGATCCGGCGCTCCTGTACTCGTCGCCGTATACCGATTTCAGCCCACGCGGCGTGGACGGTGTGTTCGGCGGCCCCGACACGGCGGAGATCGTGTCGATCCTGCGGTCGATTGCCCAGACGGCGGCAGCCTAAGTTAGGCCTAAGTTCGCTTTGTCGCGATGGAAGGTGACCACTCGTGCGGCGGAGTGCCTTGTCCGTGTCGATTCTGCCGACGGGAGCGTTGCGGTTGCAGTTGGTAGCGCATACGGGATTCGAAAGCGTGTCGGTTCCGGCTCGTTGCCTTGAGACATCGGTAGCTGAGGTGATCGCGCTCGGCAGGATGTGCCCCAAATGTGCCCGCCAAGCTTTTGCTGTTGAGTGACTCTGTCTTGCCCGAGGTGCCGACCTGCCGCGGCCTGTCGAGCCACTTGGCGCCGACGATGGGACGGGAGCAACAGAGCGCAGCGCCCATGGCCTCGCTGAGATCCTCCACCAACGGAAAGCTCTCCTTTGTCGCCGATGTCGCAGCCGACGGACACTAGGAAGTCGTCACGGGTGATGTCGATTCAACTCTACGAACTCCTGCGGGCGGCGAGTCCCACGGCGTCAGCGTACCGGTCCAGAGCGGTGGCGTGTGCTCGACGCCGCTCACTGGAACCCAGTCGAGTACGAACCGTCAAGCCCAAGATCTACGTCGCCTTCGGGCAGCATGGGCTCGTTCCAGGATCTCGGCGGCATCAGGGCAATCCCTTCCTGCATCGGCAAGAATTCCAAAGCTCCCACCTTCCAAGCAGCGACGGTGGGTGTGGTCGCCGACTTGATGGAACTAACGCCGGGCCGACGGAGAAGATCAAGCAGAGCCTGTGAGACTGCGATTGACGGCGCAGTTCCCAAGGGTGAGTACGTCGCCATGACGCAGGGTTGATCAGGGACACAGCGCCCGCACGACAGCGGCGAGCCTCGCCGGTTGCGTTTGCGGATCTGCCAGGATCTTGTTCACTTCCGGGTGATTCAGCTTTCGCAGTTCCTGGATGAGTTGGTTCGTATCGGTGATTTTCGTGAGGCGCGTGCAATCGACGGATGCTAATGCCTGCGACGATGCATCGAGGCCTCGCGCTAAACTGGCCGGTGCCGCCGGAACCGGCGCATACAATTTGTCGAATACTCTTCGGTTCACGTCCTGTTGCGAGAGGCCTGTCAACGCTGCCACGAACGCTGCATCCGGCCGAGGCCAGAGGTTTACCCTCGCATACGTTCCGATGATCGAGCCCCCAACCAGGCCGAGAACTAGGATCGTGATGAGAATGGGATCGGCGCGCGTCGCGCCGTCTTGACG
>JBKOUP010000528.1:0-32775 GCA_046723495.1 Acidobacteriota bacterium | reverse complement strand
GCCGAGATTTTCGGGTGTGACCCTGGACTCATTCCAGACGCGCAGCACCTCGTTGCGCACCCAGTTCGCCGCCGCGCGCGCATTGCCGGCGGCGACGACCGTAGCCTCGAAGTACTCCGCCAACTCGCGCGTGGCGACGAGGACCTCCGCGTCCGTCTCGGAGAGCTCGAAGTCGCGCTGATACCGCGCCGCGCGCTGGTGCGGCAGCTCGGGGATTGTCTGTGCGATGAGCTCACGCGACACGGACAGCGTGAGCAGATCGGGATCGGGGAAGTAGCGGTAGTCGTGGGCCTCTTCCTTCGAGCGCATCACGCGCGTCTCGCCGGTCGCGGGATCGAAGAGGCGCGTCTCCTGATCGACCGTGCCGCCCGACTCGAGCACGGCGATCTGCCGGGCCACTTCGAAGTCGACCGCCGCGCGGATGAAGCGGAAGGAGTTCAGGTTCTTGATCTCCGTGCGCGTGCCGAGCGGCTCGCCGGCGCGATGCACGGAGACGTTCGCGTCGCAGCGCAGCGAGCCCTCCTCCATGTTCCCGTCGCAGACCTCCGTGTACATCAGGATCTGGCGCAGGCGCGTCAGGTACTGCGTGGCGTGCTCGGCGGAACGGACATCGGGCTCGGAGACGATCTCCACGAGCGGCACGCCGGCGCGATTGAGATCGACCCAGGAGACGTCGCCGTGGTGAATCGACTTTCCGGCGTCCTCCTCCATGTGAATGCGGCGGATGCGCACGTCGCCGATGCGGCCGCCCGTGGCCAGCGGCTTGTCGAACTGCGAGATCTGGTAGCCCTTCGGCAGATCCGGATAGAAATAATTCTTGCGGGCGAAGACGGACTGCTCGTGCACCTCGCACTCGGTGGCCAGCGCCGCGCGCGCGGCCAGCTCGACGGCGCGACGATTCATCACCGGCAACGCGCCGGGATAGCCGAGGCAGACCGGGCAGACCTGCGAGTTCGGCGGGGCGCCGAAGGCGGTGGCGCAGCCGCAGAAAATTTTCGTGGCCGTGAGGAGGCGGGCGTGGACCTCCAGGCCGATGACGACTTCCCAGTTGGACATCGGGCCCGATTATGCCGTACGACGGAAGTAACCGTTTACATCGCGGCGATGTCAAATGACTGATGTTGAAGGACCTATAATTGCCGTTCACCGTGTCACGCCCTTCGCAGCTCCGCGCCTACGTGGCCGCGACGACGCTCATCGCCCTCGCGGTCGTCGTGACGACGGCGATCGTCCGCCCGGCCACGCTCCTCGAGGCCGCGGCCTTCGCCGCGCTCGTCGCCGTGGCGGCGCTGCTGCGCGTGCAGACCGAGGAGACGTCGATCGGCTTCGAGTCGGCGGTGGCGCTCGCCGTCATCGCCCTGCTGCACGACCCGGCCGTCGCGCTCATGGCCGTCTTCGCCGGCGTCGCCGCCGCGGGACGCTTCCGGCTCCGCGCCCTCTCCGACGCCGCCGACCTCGCGCTCTCCTACTACGTCGTCGCGCTGCTCTACACCTCGGCGGTGGCCGCGGCCGCGCCGATGATGGCCAAGGTCTCCGGCTACATCCTCCTCCTCGTCGGCTATCTCCTCGTGCACCTCGGCTTCACCGCGGCGAAGCTCTACCTGCAGGACAACGCCGAGGCCATCGATGTCCGGCGCATCCTCGTGGCCGAGGCGCGCGTGCTCGTCATCGTCACGCCGGTCGTCGCGGTCGAGGTGATGGCCTACCGCATCTTCGGCCTGCCCGGCTTCCTCGTCGCCTTCCTTCCGGTGCTGATCGTCGCCTACGCGTTGCGCAATGAAGCCAACGCGGGGCGCCGCAACGCCGAGTTGCTGCGGCGCAATCGCGAGCTCTCGGTGCTCACCGAAAGCGCCACGCGGCTGCTCTCCGCCGAGGGCGATCAGGAGACGCTGCGGCGCATGGTCGCGCTCCTCGGCCAGCTGGCCAAGCCGAAGGCGTGCGCGATCGTGACGTGGGAGGCGAACCCCGACGTCCCCGGCACGGTCTACCGCTTCGGCGATTGCCTGCCCACCGACCAGGACATCCTGCACTGGGTCGACGACCGCGGCCTGGCCCAGTCGGCGCCGAGCCGGGCCTTCGTCTTCCAACACGAGATGCGCCGCTTCCCGCTGTCCGGTAGCCGTGCCATCCAGGTGCTGATCGGCATCCAGACGGTCGAGGTCATCTACGGCGTGCTGATCTACGAGACCGAAGATGCGGGAATCCTCAAGAGCGGAAGCCTCGACTTCCTGACGCTGGTGGTGAACCAGACGGCGCTGTCGCTGCAGGATCAACTGCTGCGCCGGGAGATGGGGGAGAAGACGTCGCTGCTCGAGGCGCAGGCGGCGACGACGTCGATGATCCTGGAGACGGCGAACAGCCTGATCGGCTCGTTCGACGTCGACGCCATGCTGACGCGCATCGCCCAGGCCATCCGCTCCGCGCTCGGCTTCGACGTCGTCTCCTTCGCGCTCTATGACCCGAAGCACGATGCCTTCGAGCGCCGCGCCCACGCCGGCCTCGACGAGGTGTGGGAGGAGATGCGCAAGAAGCGCGTGGAGTCGAGCGAGATCACGCCGTTCTTCAACCAGGAGTTCCGCGTGTCGAACTCGTTCTTCGTCTCGCACACGTCGCTGCGCCAGAGCGAGGGCGGCGTGTTCGTGCGCCCCGACGACGCCGCCCATCGTCCCGACGAGTGGCACGAGAACGACATGCTCCTCGTCCCGCTCATGGGCGGCGACCAGATGGCCGGCTATCTCTCCGTGCGCGACCCGCACGACAAGCGCATTCCCTCGATCGAGAAGGTGCAGACGCTGGAGATCTTCGCGGCCCAGGCGGTGACGGCGCTGCAGTCGGCGCGGCAGTACGAGGAGATCCGGCGGCTGACGTTCATCGACGGCCTCACGCCCGCATACAACCATCGCTATTTCCAGGAGGCGCTGTCGAGGGAAGTGAACCGCCACGCGCGCAGCGGCAACGATTTCGCGCTGGCCATTCTCGACATCGACAATTTCAAGCGCGTGAACGACACGTTCGGCCATCCGGTCGGCGACGAGATCCTCAAGGGCCTGGTCGAGGAGCTGATGACGAACGCCCGCGAGAGCGACGTGGTGGCGCGCTACGGCGGCGAGGAGTTCGCGATCATCTTCCCCGACACGCCGGTGGCATCGGCGAAGGACGCCGCCAATCGCATGCGCGAGCTGGTCGAGCGCCGCGAGTTCCCGGTCGCCCAGATCAACCGGCAGCTGCGCGTGACGATCAGCGTCGGCGTGGCCGTCTACCCGCATGACGGCGCCACGAGCACCGACCTCATCTCCCGCGCCGACACGGCGCTCTATTTCGCCAAGAAGAACGGGAAGAATCAGGTGGCGCTGGCGGCGGAGCTCGCCGGCGATCACGCCGCGCAGGCGTGAGCGTTGCACGTTGTTACGGAGAGGAGAACTTGTGATGAAGACTCGTCTTTTGATCCTTGTGACGACCCTTGCCCTCGTCCTCGCCGGCTCCGCGATGGCCGCCGGCCCCGATGGCGCGGCCGTCTACAAGGCGAAGTGCGCCACGTGCCATGGCCCGGCCGGCTCCGGCCAGACGCCGACCGGGAAAGCGATGAAGGTCCGCGACCTCCGCTCGGGCGAGGTGCAGAAGCAGACGGACATCGAGCTGACCAAGATCATCGCCGGCGGCAAGGGGAAGATGCCGCCGTATGGCAAGCAGCTGTCGACGGCGGACATCGAGGCGCTCATCGCTTACATCCGCACGATCAAGGCGAAGTGAGCACCTCGCCGCCCGCCCGCGGCGAGACGCCGCTCGGCCAGCCGCCAGGACGGCGGCGTTCCTGCGCGCGATGACGTAAGCTTCGCCGCGTATGAAACGCCGCTTCCTCGCCCTCCTCCTCGTCGCCGCTCCGCTCGCCGCGCAGTCGCTCGATCAGCGGATCGACGCGGAGATGTCGTCGCTCATCGCCACGTACAAGCAATTGCACGCGGCGCCGGAGCTGTCGACGCAGGAGGCCAAGACCTCCGCCTTCGTCGCGGCGCAACTCCGCTCGCTCGGCTACACCGTCGCGGAGAACGTCGGCAAATACGCCGATCCGAACGCGACGTGCTACGGCGTCGTGGCCGTCCTGAAGAACGGCAACGGCCCGACGGTCCTCGTGCGCACCGACATGGACGCGCTCCCCGTCACCGAGGCCACCGGCGTCGCCTACGCCAGCCAGAACGCCGGCGTCATGCACGCCTGCGGGCACGACATCCACATCACCACGCTCCTCGGCACGGCCAAGATGCTCGCGCAGATGAAGGACAAGTGGCACGGCACGGTCATGCTCGTCGGGCAGCCGGCCGAGGAAGTCGTCAAAGGCGCCGAGGGGATGCTCAACGACAACCTCTACTCGCGCTTCGGCACGCCCACGTACGCCATCGCCATGCACGACAACGCCGACCTGCCTGCCGGACGGATCGGCTACTGCCCCGGCTACTTCATGGCCAGCGCCGACTCCGTCAACGTCGTCATCTACGGTGTCGGCGGCCACGGCGCGCGGCCCGAGGCCACGAAGGATCCGATCGTCATGGCCGCGCAGTTCATCACCGCGCTGCAGACCATTGTCAGCCGCGAGGACTCGCCGCTCGACCCCGCCGTCGTCACCGTCGGTGCGATCCACGGCGGCACGAAGCGCAACGTCATCCCCGACGAGGTGCAACTGCTCATGACCGTGCGCACGTACAAGCCGGAGGTGCGGCAGCGCGTCCTGGCCTCGATCGAGCGCATCGCCAGGGGCGTCGCCGCCGCCGCGGGCGTGCCGGCGGACCGCATGCCCACCGTCGAGGTGCTGAAGGGCGAGTCGACCGAGTCGACGTACAACGATCCGGCGCTGACCGAGCGCCTGGCCAAGGCGCTCAAGGCGTCGATGGGGGAGACGAACGTCGTGCAGATCAATCCGCTGATGGTGAGCGAAGACTTCGGCCGCTTCGGTCTCGGCGGAAAGATTCCGACGGCGATGCTCAACGTCGGCGCCGTCGATCCGGCGCGCATCGCCGCGGGCGGACCGCGGCCGTCGCTGCATTCGTCGCAGTTTGCGCCGGTGCCGGAGCCGACGCTGCGGGGCGCGGTGAAGGCCATGACACTGTCGGTGATGGAGCTGTTACGGTAGCAGTGTTATCCTCCGGGACGCGGCGCCGTCCTTCCACACGAAACTTCGCCCGACGCGTTTCAGACTCGAACGCCCATTTCAGTCTGAGGGACGGCGCCGTCTTCCGGCATAAGTTCAGCACGCATCGCGCTTGATGGACGCGACGCTCACCCAACCGACGACCACCACTCCCGTTCAGCCCGGCTGGCGCCGCGGCGAGGCCGTCGAGCACCTCGTCACCCGCGAGTGGCTGATCACGAACGCCCTCGGCGGCTACGCCTCCGGCACGCTCATCGGCGTGGCCACGCGGCGCTTTCACGGCATCCTCATCGCCGCCCTGCGCGCGCCGCTCGGCCGCACGATGATGTTCAACCACCTCGAGGAAGTCGTCAGCGGCCCCGGCATCTGCTGGCACCTCAGCGCCGACGAGTACGGCAAGCGCGAGGTCAACTGGCCCGAGCCCGACGTCCTCGAGGAGTTCGTCCTCGAGCGCGGCCTCCCAGTGTGGCGCTACGCGAAGAACGGCATCCGCATCGAGAAGCGCATGGTCATGCCCCACGTGCAGAACTCGACGTACGTCTGCTATCGCCTCATCGAAGGTCCGCCCGGACTCACGCTGCAGCTCCGTCCCTCGCTGCATTTCCGTCCGCACGAGGGGCTGGTCACGGAGAGCCCGTCGACGAAGTGGAAGGTCCGCGAGCAGACGGCGAACGAATTCGAGCTCGACGACGGCTGCGAAAAATATCCGTTGCTGCGGCTGAAGCTCTTCGGCCGCGACGCCCGGCTCGACCAGAGCGTGCGCACGTTCGACCATGTCCTCTATCGCGTCGAGCGCAGCCGCGGCTACGAGCACGAAGGGGCGCTCTGGAGCCCGGGCGCGATCAAGATCGATCTCGCGGCCGGGGAGGACGCGGGGTTCATCGCCTCGGTCGAGTCGTGGGACGTCGTGAGCGCGCTTCCCTTCGACGACGTCTGGAACGCCGAGAACGAGCGCCGCCAGCGCCTCCTCGGCATCGCCCGCAGCGATGAGCAGCTCGTCCTCGCCGCCGACCAGTTCATCATCCATCCCCACGGGCGCGCCGCCGACGAGGCCCGCGTGCGCGCCATGGGCGACGAGCCGCGCACCGTCATCGCCGGCTATCACTGGTTCACCGACTGGGGCCGCGACACGATGATCAGCCTCGAGGGCCTCACGCTCGACACGGGGCGGCATCGCGAGGCCGGCAACATCCTGCGCATGTTCGCCTCGTACATCCGCGACGGGCTGATCCCGAATCTTTTCCCCGAGGGGGAGCACGGCGGGCTCTATCACACCGCGGACGCGACGATGTGGTTCTTCCACGCCATCTGGCGCTACCTCGCCGCGACGCAGGACCGCGAGACGGTGCGCGGGATGATTCCGAGGCTGCTCGACATCGTCGATCACCACGTGCGCGGGACGTCGTTCAACATCCGCGTCGATCCCGCCGACGGGCTTTTGGCGCAGGGCGCCGAGGGGTACCAGCTGACGTGGATGGACGCGAAGGTCGGCGACTGGGTGGTCACGCCGCGCCGCGGAAAAGCGGTGGAGATCAACGCCCTCTACTACAACGCCCTGCGCATCCTCGAGCAGTTGCTGCTGCGCGAGGGCGACGAGACCAACGCCCGGCGCATCGACGAATTGGCGAGGCGCTGCCGGACGTCGTTCAATGAGCGCTTCTGGTACGAGGAGGGGCAGTATCTCTACGACGTCGTCGACGCCAACGACGCGTCGCTGCGCCCGAACCAGATCTTCGCCGTCTCGCTTGACTTCCCCGTCCTCGACGAGGCCCGCTGGCGGCGCGTCGTCGACGTCGTCGAGCGCGAGCTCGTGACGCCGGTGGGCCTCCGCTCGCTGGCGCGCGGCGATCCGAATTACAAGTCCGCCTACGACGGCGATCTCCGCGCCCGCGACGCCGCCTACCACCAGGGCACGGTGTGGAGCTGGCTGATCGGCCCGTTCATCGACGCCTGGCTCAAGGTGCACCCGAAGGACCTGGCCGGCGCGCGCCGATTCCTCGACGGATTCAAACCTCACCTCGCCGACGCCTGCATCGGCACGATCAGCGAGGTCTTCGACGCGGAGCCTCCGTACACGCCGCGCGGCTGCGCCGCGCAGGCCTGGGGCGTGGCGGAAGTCCTGCGCTGCCTTTGCAGAACGAAATAGGAGATGAAGATGGCAGAAAACAAGATCATCGCGGTCATCGGTTCCACCGGCTCGCAGGGCGGAGGTCTCTGCCGCGCGATTCTCGATGATCCGTCGGCAGGCTATCGCTGCCGCGCCATCACGCGCCATCCCGACAGCGAGAAGGCTCAGGCGCTCGCGGCGAGAGGTGCCGAGGTGGTGGGGGCGGACCTCGACGACGCCGCCAGCCTGGAGAAAGCGTTTGCCGGCGCCTACGGCGTGTACGGCGTGACGAATTTCTGGGAGCACATGTCGGCCGAGAAGGAGAAGGCGCAGGCGAAGAACATCGCCGACGCCGCGAGGGCCGCCGGTGCCAAGCATGTGATCTGGTCGACGCTCGAGGACACGCGCACGTTGATGCCGGACGACGACAAGCGCATGCCGATGCTGCAGAAGACGTATCGCGTTCCGCATTTCGATGCCAAGGCCGAAGCGAATGCATACTTCGCCGGCCTCCCGGTCACGTACCTGGTGACGTCGTTTTACTGGGACAACCTCTACATGTTCGGCATGGCCCCGAAGAAGGGAACGGACGGCGGTTACAGCTGGGCATTTCCGATGGGGACCTCGAAATTGGCCGGCATCGCCGCAGAAGACATCGGCAAGACGGCGTATGGCATCTTCAAAGCCGGTCCGCAAACGATGGGCAAGACGGTGGGCATCGTCAGCGAAGCGCTCACCATCGACGAGATGGGGCAGAAGTTGTCGAAGGATCTCGGCATCGGACCGGTTCACTACCATGCCGCGGAACCGGACGAATACCGCGGCTACGGTTTCCCCGGCGCCGACGAGATGGGCAACATGTTCCAGGTCTATCGCGACTTCGAGAAGGAGGTGCTCGGAGCGCGCAGCGCGGAGACCACCCGGTCGCTGAACCCGGCACTGATGAGCTTTGATCAGTTCGTGCAGCAGAACAAGAGCCGGATTTTGGCCGCGACCGCGCCGGCCTCCGCGCCGGTATGATCGGCGCCGAGTGTCGCGACGGATCGCCATCGTCCTACTGCTGTGCGTGGCCGGCCTCGGCCGCGCCGAAGACGACTGCGGCACGATGCTGCGGACCATGAGCCGCTTCCGCGGCACGGTGCGCTCGATTCGCTCGCCGGCTACGGGGACATTCAACGATGTCGACCTCGACGTGCGCTTCGTGGCCTCGATCGACATCGGCGGAAAGCCGGTCAGGTTCGGGATCCACAGTCCCGCGCGGACGTTCGCCGCGGATCGGATCGTCGGCGAGACGTTCGATCTCGAAGCGGAGCGGATGGACTGCGATGGCAAGTTCCGTCGATACCTGACGCTGCAGCGGCAGATGAAGACACCCATCGTGGAGTCGTTTTCCGGACATCTCGACGTCGGCCACCGTTATCGGGCCAAGGTGCGGCGGGGACCCTACGGAGCTCTCGCGTTGATGGAATCTCTGCGGTTGCCAATGCACCACATGGGCGGCATTTCGTTCTCGAACCCGCAGGTCGTCGGAGGCGCCGAGCAGGAGGTCGTCTTCGACGTCGTCGCCCTGCACATCGATCAGCGATCGCGATGGCAGTGGGTTTCGGTCTACGACGCCACGATCGTCACGGGTCCTTGAACCAGTCGCGCATGCCCCGACGAGGACGACGCCGACTTCGTCGAGCAGGTGCTCAGCAGCGCGGCGCTCGGAACGATGAGGAATGGGCGAATTGCCACGACGATCCGTGGTGGATGGCCGCCCATCACCTTTCCCATTCGCGGGACCGCTATCTCCTCGATCCGCTGCGCTGGCAACTGCAGAAGTTTTTTCGCTGATCAGCTCTTCGGCAGCGCGAACACCCCATGCAGATACGGCGCTGGGTTGGCCGCGAACGTCCGCTTGTTCTCTTCCGACGAGAAGTAATAGACGCGCCCTTTGATCTCGAACGTCGGCGTCGTGGCCCGGATCGAGATCTTCTGCCCGTCCACCGGATCGAGGGCGATGGCCGGCGAGAACGGCAGCGCGGCGCGCGCGGCCTCGTCCTGCGGCGTGGGCGGCGGCGGGGCGTCCTGCGTCATCTGCCCGACCGTGCTCTTCGGGGCGGGGGCCTCGTCCGTCAGCACGGGCGGGGGCTGGAGCGCGGCCGGCTGCGGCGGCGTGGAGTCGATCGTCCTCACTTCCGGTGCGCGCGCGACGGGCGGTCGGGCGGGGGCCGACTCCTGCTTGCAGGCGAATGCGACGCAGAGCAAAAACAGCCAGCGCTTCATTGCTAGATCTCGGCCAGCAGCTTGTGCCGGCACGCCTCCAGGTGCCGCCAGGCCAGCCCCTCGTTCGTCGACGACTCCAGCACCAGCACGAGGTAGTAGCCGTCGCGGAGGTCGCACGTCAGCACCTTCGTCTTTTCGAAGTCCATCTTCAGGCGCTGGATCCGGCCGGCCTCGAGCGACTCGCAGAGCTTGTGCAGCTGCGTGCGGAAGATCCCCTGATACGCGCCGATGACGCGAAGGTCGTGGTCGTCGGCGTCGAACGGCCGCTCCGTGATCACCTCGACGCACTCCCCCTCCCAGTCGAGGAACAGCGCTCCCAGCGATCCGTCGATGGATTGCAGGAGGTCGAGAAGGATCTGCTGAAACAACTTAGGCGGCGCCTCTCACTTGCTCGTCGATCTGGATGTCGCCGCGCCGGACCGCTTGCACGAATGCGTCCACCACGCGCGGGTCGAAGCGCGTCCCGGCGAAGCTCTTGATCTTCTCGACCACGTAGGCGAGCTCCATGGCCTTCTGGTAGGGGCGGTTCGTGGTCATGGCGTCGAACGTGTCGGCGATGGCCACGATGCGGGCCTGCATCGGGATCTGCTCTCCTTCGAGATTGTCGGGATAGCCGCCGCCGCTCCACTTCTCGTGGTGGTACTTCATCCCCGGGATGATGTCGATTAGCTGGGCGACGCCGCTCATGATCGCCGCCCCCTTGGCGGGATGCTGCTTCATGACCTCGAATTCGTCGTCGTTCAGCGCGCCCGGCTTGCGGAGAATGCGGTCGTCGATGCCGATCTTGCCGACGTCGTGCAGCAGCGCGCTGATGCGGAGGTTGCGCATCTCCTTGTCCGACAGCCCGACGTTCTTGCCGATGCCGATCGAGTAGCGGGCCACGCGCTCGGAGTGGCCGCGCGTGTACGGATCCTTGGCATCGATGGCCGCGGCCAGCATGCGCACGGAGTTGATGAAGAGGAGGTTGTTCTCATGCGCGGCCTTCTTGAGCTGCTCGATGGCCTGCCCGACCGCGTCGGACATGACGTTGAAGTTGTCGGCCAGCGTGCCGATCTCGTTCCGCGCCTTCACCTCCACGTGCTGCCCGTAATTGCCGGCGGCGATCTCCTGCGTCCGCTCGGCCAAGGCGTGGATCGGGCGGGCGATGCGCGCGGCGAAGACGATGGCCGCGGCGATGGCCAGCGCCAGGGCCAGCGAGCTCCACGACATCGTGGCCTTGATCATCTTCGTCACCGAGGCGAAGGCGGTGCGCTCCGGCTTCTCCACGACCACGCCCCAGTCGGGACGGATCACCGGCGCGACCGTGCCGAGCATCTTCGTCGAATGCCCGTCCTGCACGGCGTTGTACGACTCCGTCAGGCGCTGCGGCGCCTTCATGAAGTCGCCGACGATCTTGAGGTTGCTGACGTCGGGACGGCGGACGTCGACGCTCGGCTCGCTGTGGATCAGCACCTTGCCGTTGCGGTCGACGAGGAAGGCCGTCACGTCGCCTTTCCCTTCCTCGCGAATGCGCTCGGTGATGCGGCGGAGGCTGACGATGCCCTCCACCGTGCCGATGACCTGGTTCTCGTCGCTGATCGGCACGGCCACGACGACGACCGGCTGGTTGAGCGCCGTGAAGAACTGGAAGGTCCCGGTGTAGGGCTGCCCCTGCGCGGCGGCGGTGAGGGCGAGGTCGAGCTCCTGGGTGATGCCGCGGTCGAGGTTCGGCGGCACGGCCTCGGCGCCGTGGCCGGCGCGGTCGAGGAGGCGCAGGCCGAGGATCTCGCTGTCGGCGGTGATGTAGTCGCCGACGATGTTGCTCTGCGCGGCCCAGGTGAAGGGGTCGGCGCCGGGCGGGAGGGCGTGGCGCATGGCCCGCAGCGAAGCGGCGATCTTGGCCAGCTGCTGGGTGTTGCTGGCGATGGTCGTCTGCACGTCGGTGGCGATGCTGACGGCGGAGCGGGTCAGGTATTTTTTCTCCAGGGTCTCGAGGGAGTCGCGGTTGATGCCGATGAGGATGTAGTGCGAGATGACGAGCGGCAGGAGGCCGACGACGATCATCGCCCCGAGGAGAGTCCAGACGAGGCGGCCGCGGCGGGAGGGGAGGTCGGACATTGGCTCGGATTATAGCGGCGCGAAAATGCAGAATGCAGAATGCAGAATTAGAAGCGGAGCAATTCTGCATTCTGCATTCCGCATGGCCACCGGCATCTACATCCACCTCCCGTTCTGCCGCGTCCACTGCGCCTACTGCGCCTTCGCCGTCTCAACGAAGATCGGATTGCAGGACGACTACACGGCGGCGCTTGTCCGCGAGATCGAGGAGCGCGCGACGGGGGAGGCGGTGGAGACCATCTTCTTCGGCGGGGGCACGCCGTCGCGGACGTCACCCGAGAACCTGACGCGCGTCGTCGCCGCGCTGCGTGCCGGCTTCGACTTCGAGTCCCCGCGTCATCCTGAGTCGGCGAAGCGCGACGAAGGATCTCAGGCTGCGACGTCGTTGCCATTCGGAGATCCTTCGCCGTCGTCGCGGCTCAGGATGACGGGGCCCGAGTTCTCCCTCGAAGCCAATCCCGAGGACGTGACGCCGGACGCCATCGACTTCTGGAAAACCCTCGGCGTCAACCGCCTCAGCATCGGCGTGCAGTCGTTCCACGATGCCGAGCTCCGTCCCCTCGGCCGCGTGCACGGGCGCGAGCGCGCTCTCGCCGCGCTCCGCGACGCCGTCGCCGGCGGCGTCCGCACGAGCCTCGACCTCATCCTCGGTCTGCCGAGCCAGACGCCGGAGTCCTTTCGCCAGACCCTCGACCTCGCCATTGCCAGCGGCGCCGGCCACCTCTCCCTCTACATGCTCGATCTCGAGGAGGGGAGCGCGCTGGCCCGCCGCGGCACGCCGCTGCCCGACGAGGACGACGTCGCCTCGCTCTATGTCGAAGCGATCGATCGCCTCAACGCCGCCGGCCTGGCCCAGTACGAGATCAGCAACTTCGGCGACCCCTGCCTGCACAACCTCAGATATTGGCGCCGCCAGAGCTATCTCGGCTTCGGCCTGGCCGCGCATTCGTTCCTCGCCGAGCGCCGCTTCGCCAACACGCGCGACCTCGGCCGCTACATCGCTGGCGCGCGCGGCCCCGAGCTCGACGAGTCCCTCGGCCCCGCCGAGCAGCGCCGCGAGACCCTCTTTCTCCGCCTCCGGCAGAACGCCGGGATCGACTACGATGACGTCGTGCACCTGTGTGGTGAGGAGGGCATCGAATGGATGGCACGAGGATTAGACGATGGCTGGCTGCGGCGCGACGGAGCGCGCGTGGCCTTCACGCCGGCCGGATTTCTGCTCAGCAACTCCTATCTCTCGCAGCTTTTTTGATCGCCCTGCCGCTCGGCGCGCAGGACATCGAGTTCAATCCGGCCACGACGCAGGAGGAGTTCGCGCAGTTCTCGCGCACGATGGGGCAGGCCATCTTCGCCACGCCCGTCGAGCCGGCACGCGCCTCCGGCCTCCTCGGCTTCAACGTCGGCGTGGCCGCGACGCTCGTCAAAATCGACCAGAACGCCTCGTGGTGGCGCCATGCCGTCCCGGCCAACAACGACTTCCTCACCGGCGGCGGCTACGCGGCCGTGCCGCGCCTCGTGGCCAGCAAAGGCCTCGGCTTCGCCACCGTCTCGGGGACCTACGCGAAGATCCAGAACAGCGACGTGAAGGCGTACGGCGGCGCGATCGACGTGCCGGTCGTGCGCGGCTCGGTGGTGACGCCGGAGCTCGCCGCGCGCGGCTCCTACGCCACGATCAGCGGCATCGACGTGTACAAGCTGAAGACCTACGGCCTGGAGCTTTTCATCAGCAAGGGATTCGGCCCGCTCACGCCGTACGCCGCGGTCGGACGGCAGCGGACGAATGCCACCGGCACGGTGACGACGTCGACGTCGACGTTCACGCTCGACGACCGCAGCAACATCAACCGCTACACCGCCGGCGTCCGCTTTTCGATCCCCGGTCCGAAGATCGTCATCGAGGTGACGCAGGCGGAGGTGCGCAGCTACGCCGCGAAGATCGCCGTGGGGTTCTGAGGTGATCGAGGAGCTCGTCCGCCCGGCTTCCGACGCCGACGTGGGCGAGCTCGCCGCGCTCCTCGTCGACGCCGTCGCCTCCGGCGCCTCGGTCGGCTTTCTCGACACGCTCTCGCTCGACGACGCCGCGGCGTGGTGGCGCGGCAAGCTCGCATCGGCCGGCGCGCGCGCCGTCTTCCTCGTCGCGCGCGACGCCGAGGGGATTGTGGGGACGGTGCAGCTCCTCCCGGCGGCGAAGCCGAACCAGCCCCACCGCGCCGACGTCGCCAAGCTCCAGGTCCACCGCCGCGCCCGTGGCCGCGGGCTCGGCCGCGCCCTCATGGACGCCGTGGAGAGCCGCGCCCGCGCCGCCGGCTTCACCTTGCTCGTGCTCGACACGAAGCGCGGCGACACGGCGGAGACTTTGTACGAAAGGACAGGGTGGACGCGCGTCGGCGTCATCCCCAATTACGCGCTCGACCCGGACGGCTCGCCATGCGATACGGTGTTCTTCTACAAGCAGCTGTAGTCGTCGTCAGCCTCGCCCACGGCACGCCGCGCGAAGCGGCGACGAAGGAGCGCCTCGACAAGCTCGTCGCCGCGTACGACCTGCACGACTACACCTTCACGAACCGCGTCGTCATCGAGGAGGGCGTGGTCAACCACGCCTTTCCGGTGCTCACGCTGAACGTCGGCTTCGCCGACTCCGACGACGAGCTGCTGTCGTCGTACCTCCACGAGCAGATCCACTGGCACCTGCGCGAGCATCGCTTCCAGCAGGACGCCGCGGTCGCCGAGCTGCGGCGGTTCTATCCGCGCATCCCCGTCGGATTGCCGGAGGGGGCCGATACGCCGTACAGCACGTACGGCCATCTCATCACGTGCTACCTGGAGATGCTGGCCGACCGGCACTTCCTCGGCGACGAGCGCGCCGCCGCGGTGATCAAGAACAAGCGGCACTACACCTGGATCTACGCCACGGTCGTGCGCGACGAGGCGAAGATCGCCGGCGTCGTGAAGCGCCACGGCCTGGGGATCGCAGTGTCATCCCGAGCGCAGCGCCGCTCGGAATGACGCCTATTTCAACCCCAGCGCGTCCTTGATGGCCTTGATCGTGAACGTCCCCTTCGGGCCGAAGCCCATGATCTGGCCGTTCACGATGTATGTCGGCGTGGAGTTGACGCCGTTGTCGAACGCGCGGGACACCTGGTCGAGCAGGGCCGTCCGCTCGGCGGGGTTGCGGTAGATCTTCTCCACGGCCGGCCAGTTGATGTCGCGGTCCTGGCAGTACTCGCGGATCACGTCGTCGAACTTGCGCTTGCCGATCTCTTCCTGGTTCGCGTAGACGTAGTTCACGTATTTCCAGTATTCCTTCGGGGCTACCCGTTCGATGGCCCGCGCGGCCACGGCCGCCGGCACGGCCCACTCGTGGTGCTCGAAGAGCGGGAGGTCGAGGCGGATGTAGTCGACCTTGTCGAGGTGCTTCTCGATGATCGGCTCGATGTCCATGTGGGCGTGGCGGCAGCTCGGGCATTCGAAGTCGGAGAGCTCGATGATCTGCGCTTTCGCCTTCGTGTTGCCGCGGCGGACGCCGTTCTTGAGCTCGAGGGCGTCGATGAGCGTCTTCGACGGCGGCGTGAGCAGGTTCCCGCGCGAGCCGACGACGAGGAAGCGCTCCGAGGCGTCGACGAAGCCGTGATAGGCGAAGGGGCCGTACGGCGTCTGCTTGAAGATCGAGACGGCCCGGACGCGGTCGGGGAGGGGGAACTTCGACACGCTCGCGGTGAGCGGCTGCTTGAGCGCCTCCATGGCCCGCTCGGACACGCGGACGTCGACGCTGCGCGTGTCCATGGGGAGCTCGAGAACCGCGCCGATGAGGATCTGCCGCGTCGTCGGCGAGTAGAGCAGCGCCGTCTGCCGCCCGCAGCTCGAGTCGCTCGAGGTCTGGGTGAGGAGGTACGGCATGAAGCCGATGGGCGACTCCTTCTCCTGGAGCTCGAGGGTGATCTTCTGGTCCGGACAGCGCGGCAGCGCCCGCGTCGCGTAGTCCTTCAGCGCGGCGAGTTCGGCGGGAGCGGCGGTGGCGAGAATGGGGAGAAAAGCCGCGATGGCGGCCACGAGTAGTTTTCGCATCACGGCGAGTTAACCGTCCGATAGCGATGTTCAATCCAGGAGCGAAGGCCGCCGGCGATCAGCACCACGTTGCGGAAGCCGGCCACGCTCAGAACCTTGGCGGCCACGGCGCCGTCGGTGGAGCTGTCGCCGTACACGAGCACGGTCTGGTTCTGGTACGGCAGGAGCAGCGGGAGCTGGTGCTCGATCGTCTCCAGCGGCGAGTTCAGCGCCCCGGCAATGTGCCCTCGGGGACCGCGATAGACGTCGATGGGACGCACGTCGATGACGACGACCTGCTGGCTGTCGAGGATCATCTCCGCCGCCACCGTCGACTCGACCTCGGAGTAGCCGCCGGCGGTGGTGGAGACGCCGACGGTCTTGCAGGAAATCAGAAGGCAGAAAGCAGAAAGCAGAAATCGCTGCGTCACTCGCGCGTTCGCCGCCAGGATTTCTGATTTCTGATTTCTGCTTTCTGCTTTCATAAATACTCCAATTCAAACTCCGCCTTCACTTCTCCCACCCGCGTGCCTACCACGTTGAACACCGGCCACTCCTGTGCCAACGGCACCTCGATCCCCAGCAGCTCCAGCGTACGGAGGATCACCGGGTTCCGCCCGCGGGTCATCGAGCCGTCGTGAATCTTCAGGGCGATGGCCACGGCCGTATCATCGGCGACCCTCAGGCGCTCGGTCAATGTCCCGCTCATCTCCGGGGCGATGCCGATGGCGTAGAAGCCCTCCGCGCCCTCCTTCGCCAGAAGCGTGCCGGCGAACGACTCCATCAGCGGCGTGGTCATCGTCCAGGCGCCGCCGACGTAGTACGGGAACGCCGTCATGGCCTCGACCACGTTCGCGGCGCTCTCCGCGTAACGCTCCAGCGCCGCCGGCGCCATCAGGCGCGCGTAGGCATACGCGGCGCGGTAGAGCGAGAGATGGAACGCCGGGACTCCGCAGCCGTCGACCGAGATCAGAACCTCCTCGGCGGCGAGGCCGGCGAAGTCGGCGACGGTCGAGCGCATCAGCACCTGCAGCGGATGCTCGGCGTCGATGTAGCGCGCGCTCGGCACGTCCATGACCTTCGTGGCCAGCAGCATCCCGGCGTGCTTGCCCGAACAGTTGTTGTGCAGCGGCGAAGGCGCCTCGCCCGCGGCGCGGAGCTCCGCGGCGGCCTTCTCGTCTTTCGGCATGTGCGCGCCGCAGAGGAGGTCTTCCTCGTCGAATTCACCCTTGCGCAGGAGCGCCGCCGCCGTGGCCACGTGCAACGGCTCGCCGCCGTGCGAGGCGCAGGTGAGGGCGATCTCTTCGCCGGAGAGATCGAACTCCTCGATGCCGCCGTACTCGAGCAGCGGGATGCCCTGGAACGGCTTGGCCGCGGAGCGGACGCAGGTGCGCAGCGACGGGTCACCGGCGAAGGCGAGGAGGCGTCCGAGCGAGTCGACGACGGCGATGGAGCCGGTGTGGAAGGACTCGACGTGCGCGCCGCGGTAGGCGCGCGCGAGGACTTGCATGACCCGTTTCAAATCGCGGGCGGCCGCGCGGCCGCTCTCCGCGGAGATCGCCTCTTCCTCCGTCCCATAAATCTTGAAGACCGCGTCGAGCTTGGCGAGCTTGAGCAGCTTCATGATCCGCTCGGAGGGGTTGACGAGGATCAGCTTTCGGTTTTGCGTCGTGAACTTGCCGAGGTAGCCGACCAGCTCGCCGATGCCGGTGGAGTCGATGTAGTCGATCTTGGTGAAGTCGACGATCACGTTCGTGCTCTCGTTTTTGAGCACGTTCTCCAGCGCGGCGGAAAAGAACTCCGCGCTCTCGCCGAGCTTGATCAACCCTTCGACATAGAGAATGGTGAAGTTGTCGACGTGCTTTTTTTCGACGATCACGCCGGGCATGCTAGCAAATCAGAGGCCATGAACTGTACGGACCGCCACGACGCCGTTCATCCCGCCGAAGCCGAAGGAGCTCGATAGAAACAGCGCTGGTTTTGCGTCGCGCGCAACGTTTGCGACGTAGTCGAGATCGCACTCCGCATCGGGCCGGTCGAGATTGATCGTCGGCGGCAAGAATCCTTCGTTGAGCGCGGCGAGCGACGAAGCGATCTCGATCGCGCCGCTCGCGCCCATGGCATGGCCGTGCATCGACTTCGTCGAGCTCACCGGCACCTCGTACGCGCGCGTGCCGAAAACCGTCTTGATCGCCTTCGTCTCCGTGACGTCGTTCGCCTTCGTGGCCGTGCCGTGGGCGTTGATGTAGCCGACGTCGTCCACGGCCAGCCCGCCGTCGCGCAGCGACAGGGCGATCGCGCGCGCGGCGCCGTCGGCGGAAGGATCGGTGATGTGGCCGGCGTCGCTGGTCATGCCGAAGCCGGCGATCTCGCCGAGGATCGTCTGTCCCCGCCGCCGCGCGCTTTCGAACGACTCGAGCACCAGCACCGCCGCCCCCTCGGCGAGGACGAAGCCTTTGCGGTCCGCGCTGAAGGGGCGCGAGGCGGCCTCGGGGTGCTCGTTGTCGATGGCCATCACGCGCATCGACTCCCACGAGCGGATCGAGCCGAAGGTCAGCGGCGCGTCGCTGCCGCCGGCGAGGACCGCGTCCATCTCGCCGCCGCGGATGGCGCGAAAGGCCTGCCCGATCGCGTGCGCGCCCGAGGCGCAGGCGGAGACGACCGCGTAGGCGAGGCCCTTCGCGCCGAAGCGCGTCGCCACCACGCTGGCCGCGGCGTTGTACATCGACCAGGCGATCGTCGTCGGCGGCACGCGCGGCGCGTTCTCGCCGTAGATGCGCTTGTAGCCGGCGTCGAGGTTTTCGCAGCCGCCCATGCCGGTGCCGATGATCGAGCCGACGCGCTCCTGCTCGAAATTCGCCGCGGCGAAGTTGGCCTCTTCACAGGCCTCCTCGGCGGCGATGACGGCGAAGCGCGTGAAGCGGTCGTGGCCCTTGACCAACCCCTCGTGCGCCTCGCGCGGCACTTCGCCGCCGATACGGCAGTTCAGCGCCGAGGTGTCGATCGACTCGATGAGGCGGATGCCGCTGCGGCCGGCGCGGAGAGCCTCGACGGCGGCGCGCTTGCCGCGCCCGAACGGGGAGAGGATGCCGATGCCGGTGACGGCGACGCGGATCATCGCCAATGCAGAATGCAGAATGCAGAATGCAGAATGGCGGCGCGTCGAATTCTGCATTCTGCATTCTGCATTCTGCATTCACTCCACGAGGCCGGCGACGATGTCGATCATGTCCCCAAACGTCTTCATCGCCCGCGCCTGATCGTCGGGAATCGAAACGTGAAACTCCTCCTCGATGGCAAAGAGGATCGTCAGCGCGTCGAGCGAGTCGATGCCCGCCTCGGCCAGCGCTGTCGCCGCGGTGAGCTGCTCCTCGGGGATGTCGCTCTTCTCCTTGCGCACGATCTCGATCAGCTTGCGCTCGATCTCGTCGCGGGTCATAGGGCGGCTATGATACGCCGGTGCCGCGGCGCCCCTGGCTTCTCTACCCGGCGTGGATTCTTCTCTGCGCTGTGCTTTTTCTTGCACTTCGCGGCGCCAACGATCCTTCCCGGCCGAGGGGACGGGTGCTGAGCAACGATGCGGGGCGGATTGCCGCAGCCATCGTGAGGCGGCAGTACCGCGGATACGAGACGGTGCACGTGGCCCTGAGCGACGATCACCGGCGCTGGGTCGTGCTCTGCGACGCGGTGCCGCATACGGCATTGAAGCGCGCCATCGTTGTGGAGCTGGATGCGGGCGACGGGACGCTGCTGTTGATTCGGAAGCCGATAAACTGATGGATGGGCTCTCAGCTGTCAGCTCTCGGCTCTCAGGAGACGGGTGGGCCTGAGAGCTGAGAGCCGAGAGCTGAGAGCCCCGACCCCATGAAACTCACACCCATGCTCGAGCAGTACTTCGACATCAAGCGGCAGGTCCCCGACGCCATCCTCTTCTACCGCCTGGGCGACTTCTACGAGATGTTCTTCGAGGACGCCGAGCGCGCCGCGCCGCTGCTCGACCTCGTCCTCACCGCCCGGCACAAGGGGGGAGAGAACGAGGCTCCGATGTGCGGCGTGCCCTATCACGCCGCCGACGCCTACATCGCCAAGCTGATCAAGCAGGGCTTCCGCGTGGCGCTCTGCGAGCAGGTCGAGGACCCGGCGGCGGCGAAGGGGATCGTCAAGCGCGAGATCGTCCGCGTCTACACGCCGGGGACGTCGACGGAGTCGGCCATCGTCGAGCGCGAGACGTGCTATCTCCTCTCGCTCCTGCCGAACGGCGAACGCCTCGGCGCCGCCTACCTCGACGTCTCCACGGGCGACTTTTTCGTCACCTCGTACGCCTCGGCGGACGACGCGCGCCTGTCCGACGACGTGGCCCGCTTCGCGCCGCGCGAGGCGATTTTTCCGCGCGAGAGCGGCATCAAACTGCACATCCCGTCGACCGGGAGCGAGCCGTCGCTCTTTGAGACGCGCGCCGCGCACGACTACCTGTCGCGCCACTTCGGCACGCAGTCGCTGCGCGGCTTCGGGCTCGAAGGCGACGACCCGCGCATCGGCGCCGCGGGCGGAGCGCTGCGCTACGCCGCCGCCTCGCACCGCAAGCCGCTCGATCACGTGCAGACGCTGCGCGTCGACAACGACAGCGACTACCTGCAGCTCGACGCCGCCACGCTGGCGAATCTCGAAGTGCTGGAGTCGCGCGACCCCGGCCGCCCGCGCGCGTCGCTCTGGAGCGTCGTCAACGCCACGCGCTCGGCGATGGGGGCGCGCACGCTGCGGCGATGGATCACCCGTCCGCTGAAATCGCGCGAGGCGATTTTCGAACGCCACGACGCCGTCGACGAGCTGACCCGCTCGCGGGCCATCCTCGAGCAGATGGTCCAGCGGCTCGCGCAGATCGCGGACCTGGAGCGCCTGGCCTCACGCGTGACGCTGCGCAGCGCCACGCCGCGCGAGTGCCTGACGCTCGCCGATTCGTTGATGACGATCGACGACCTGCGCGCGGTCATGCGGCCGCTGCAGGGGCCGCTGCTGTCGTCGTTGCGCAACGCCTTACACCCCTCGCCCCGCGAAGCGGGGAGAGGGTGGCCCGAAGGGCCGGGTGAGGGGCGAACGCTTCCCGGATGGCGGCCCGCAACCCCCGCTGTCGCGGCACCTTCTCCCCGCGAGCGGGGAGAAGGGTCTGTCCTCGACGACGTCGTCGCGCGCATCGCCACGACCCTCAACGACACGCCGCCCCCCAACGTCCGCGACGGCGGCGCCATCAAGGCCGGTGTCGACGCCGAGCTCGACGAGCTCCGGGCCATCGCCCACGGCTCGAAGGCGATCCTCATGCAGATCGAGACCCGCGAGCGTGAGCGCACCGGCATCGGCTCGCTGAAGATCCGCTTCAACTCCGTCTTCGGCTACTACATCGAAGTCTCGAAGGCGAACTTCGCCAAGGTTCCGGCCGACTACATCCGCAAGCAGACCCTCGCCAACGCCGAGCGCTACATCACCCCCGACCTCAAGGAGCTCGAGGAAAAAATCGTCGGCGCCGAGGAGAAGGCCAAGGCCATCGAGGTCCGCCTCTACGACGAGCTGCTGGAGAGCATCTCCAAGATGTCGGGAGCGATCCTCGCCGCGGGCCGCGTCGTGGGCGACGTCGACGCCCTGGCCTCGCTGGCCACGATCGCCGTCCGCCACCGCTACGTGCGCGCGGCGCTCTCCGACGACGTCGAAATCGCGGTCGAGGACGGGCGCCATCCGGTCATCGAGCAGCTCACCGCGGAGCGCTTCATCCCGAACCACACCGACGTCGCCCGCGACCGCAACGGCATCCAGATCATCACCGGCCCGAACATGGGCGGAAAGTCAACTTATCTACGACAGGTGGCGCTCATCGTCCTGCTGAACCAGGCCGGCTCCTTCGTGCCGGCCGGCAAGGCCCGCCTCGGCATCTTCGACCGCATCTTCACCCGCGTCGGCGCCTCCGACCAGCTGGCCCGCGGCGAGTCGACGTTCATGGTGGAGATGCACGAGACCGCGAACATCCTCAACAACGCCACGGAGCGCTCGCTCATCATCCTCGACGAGGTCGGCCGCGGCACGGCCACGTTCGACGGCCTCTCGCTGGCCTGGGCGATCGTCGAGCACCTCCACGACACGCCCGCCCGCGGCGGCATCACCCTCTTCGCCACGCATTACCACGAGGTCACCGACCTCTCGAAGACGAAGCCGCGCGTGGCGAACTTCAACGTGGCCGTGAAGGAGTGGAACGACCAGATCATCTTCCTGCGCAAGGTCGTCGAGGGCGCCGCGGACAAGAGCTACGGCATCCAGGTGGCGAAGCTGGCCGGCATTCCGCACTCGATCATCGAGCGGGCTCGGGAGATCCTCTCCACGCTGGAGCGCCACGAGCGCGACCTCGTCGAGGAGACGCGCACCACCGGCCGCCCGGCCACGCGCCAGCTGTCGCTCTTCGGCTCGCGCGAGCAGGACGTGCTCGACAGGGTGCGGGCATTGCAGTTGGAGGCGTTGACGCCGCTGCAGGCCCTCAACGAGCTGGCCAAGCTGAAGGAGACGTTGGACGACTGATGGGAACGCAACTGCTCGGAATCGGCCTCACCGGCACGGCGCTCACGGAGCTCGAGCGGCGGATCATCGTCGACGTCGCGCCGTACGCGATTGTCCTCTTCGGGCGCAACATCGACACGCCCGAGCAGCTCCGCGCGCTGATCGCGGAGATCAAAGCGAACGCCAAGCGGCCGCCGGTGTTCATGATCGACCAGGAAGGCGGCCGCGTCGATCGCCTGCGCACGCTGATCCCGGGGCTGCCGAGCGCGCAGGCCTTCGAGGAAGGCGCCGACGCGGCGACGCTGGCGGCGTGGTCGGGGCGCGTGATGGGGATGGCCCTGCGCTGGCTCGACATCGAGGTCGATCTCGCGCCGGTCGTCGACGTCCGCGGCGAGCGGCACCCCGAGGGGCTGGAGCGGCACACGTTCAGCGACGACGCCGAGCGCGACGCGGAGCTCGGCGGCGCGTTCATGCGCGGGCTGCACGCGGCCGGCACGGCCTCGTGTCTCAAGCACTTCCCCGGCATCGGCCTCGGCTCGGCCGACTCGCACTACAGCACGACGATCATCGATTGCTCGGAGGAGGAGCTGCTCGGGCGCGACCTCGTTCCGTTCGCGCGCCTCATGCACGAGGCGGGAGCGGTGATGGTCGGCCACGGCACGTATCCGCAGATCGATCCGGCGACGCCGGCAACGCTGAGCCGGCGCATCACGACCGGCCTGCTGCGCGGGACGCTCGGCTTCCGCGGCCTCACGGTCAGCGACGACATGGAGATGCACGCCGTCGCCGACCTCGGCGCGTACGAGATGCTCGCCGACCGCGCCGTCCTGGCCGGCAACGACGTGATCAACTTCTGCAGCCACATCGAGCGCGTGCTCGACCTCAAGCGCCACCTGCGCAACCTCGCCGACACGAACCCGGCCTTCCGCCCCCGCTTCGACGAGGCCATCCTCCACGGCGAGCGCTACCGCGCCCACATCGCCCGGCTGCGCGCCGCCGCGCCGCCGCCGGTGGCGCGTTTCGAGGAGGTGCAGGACGAGGCCGCGCGCTTCATCGCCGAGATGTACCGCACGCGCTCGGAGCACGAAGTCGTCAGCGCGCCGCGGACGGGGACGACCGGGCGGGAGGAGTGGACGTAGAATTTTCCCCATGGCAAACGTTGGACACCCGGACTCGACCGAATACGCATCGTTCTACGCCGATTACGTCGGCAATGTGACCGAGGACGACGTCGTCGCCGCGCTGGAGTCGCAGGCCGCCGAGACCTCGGCGCTGCTGGCGCGCATCGACGAAGCGAAAGCCTCGCATCGCTACGCGCCGGAGAAGTGGAGCGTGAAGGAAGTCGTCGGACATTTCACCGACGGCGAGCACATCTTCGCCTACCGCGCCCTGGCCATCGCCCGCGGCGACAAGACCTCGCTGCCGGGCTTCGACGAGCGGGAGTACATGAAGCACGCGAACTTCGACCAGCGCCCGATGGGCGAGATCGCCGCGGCGTACGCGGCGGCGCGGGCGGCGACGCTGGCGCTGTTCCGCGGCTTCTCCGACGAGGCCTGGCGGCGCAGCGGGACGGCGAACGACGCCGGCGTCTCCGTGCGCGCCCTCGCCCACATCGTGCTCGGGCACGAACGGCACCATCTGAAGGTCCTGCGCGAGCGCTACGGCGTGAGTTAACGCAAGGCCACGTAGCGCACGACGGCGACGTAGTGGAACACGCTCCCGCCGAGCACGCAGAGGTGCCAGACGCCGTGCATGTGCGCCACGCGATTGGACATGGCGAAGAAACCGATGCCGATCGTGTAGACGACGCCGCCGGCCAGTAGCAGGAGGATGCCAGGCCGGGGCATGGCCCGCGACAGCGGCTGCGAGGCGACGAGGATCAGCCATCCCATCAGCGTGTACAGCACGATGGAGACGGCGCGGTAGCGGCCGTGCAGGAGGATGTCCTTCAGCACGCCGAGGATGGCCAGCGTCCAGACGACGCCGAAGAGCCACCAGCCCCATTTGCCGCCGAGGGTCACGAGCGTGAAGGGGGTGTAGGTGCCGGCGATGAGGAGGTAGATCGCGCAGTGGTCGAAGACGTCGAAGACCCGCTTCGGCGCGCCGCGCAGCGAGTGGTAGAGCGTCGAGCTGAGATAGAGGATGACGAGCATCGCCGCATAGACGGCGACGGCGGCGATCCTCGACGCTCCGCCGCGCCGCGCCGCCAGAGCGATGGCCACGGAGCCGCCGGCCACGGCCAGGACGGAACCGACGACGTGCGTGATGGCGTTGAATCGCTCGCCGCGATACATCTGCGGAGGATAACAGGGTACGGGTGACAGGTGACAGGCGACAGGTAGCGATTCAGCCCCTGTCACCTGTTCCCTGTTCCCTATGACCTAGAACGGCACTTCGTCGTCGTCTTCGATCTCCGTCGCGGGCGCCGCGGCGCCCTTGCGGGCTCCGGCGTAGCTGCCGCTGCCGGCGTAGGCGCCGCCTTCGTCGTCGCCTTTGCGGTCGAGCATCTTCATGTTCTGGGCGACGATGTCGGTCTTGTACTTCTTCTGGCCGGTCTCCTTGTCGTCCCAGCTGTCGGTGCGGATCGAGCCGTCGATGTAGACGAGCTTTCCCTTGCGCAGGTACTGCCCGCAGATCTCGGCGAGCTTTCCCCAGACCACGATGTTGTGCCACTCCGTCCGCTCCTGCTTCTCGCCGTTGCGGTCGGTGAACTTCTCGTCGGTGGCGAGGCTGAAGCGGCAGACGGTCTGGCCGCCTGCGGTCGAGCGGATCTCCGGATCCTTGCCGAGCCGCCCGATCAAAATGACTTTGTTGACCATCGATTGCACTCCCTTGTTGATGTGAATTCCGGCGACGGCTGATGGGCCGGCGCGACACGGGCGCAGCCTGTGTGGGTGAAGGAATTGTAAGCGATTCCGTTCACGGCCGTTCGTTTTCTACCGTCTGTAGACAAGCATGATTGACTGGATCTGGGAACGAATCGAGCGCATCGTCAGCTGGCGGACGTTTTTGACGCTGCTGCTCTTCTTCCTCGTCTTCAACGCCCTCTTCTATCTTTACAGCGCGCACTACCCGCGCAGCTCGTTTGATGGCACGACGTGCGGGGTGAATCCGTCCGACATCGCCGACATCCTGGTCAGCTTCGAGCGCGCGGACCAGCTCGACCGTTACCTCGCGCAGGAGTGGCAGCTCGATCTCGCCTTTCCGGCCGTTTACGGGCTTCTCTTCGCCGTCGCCGTCGTCGGGCTCCGGCCGCGTGGATGGCGCCTGCTCGTGCTCCTGCCGCTGCTGGCGGCGCTCTTCGACTACTGCGAAAACTTCACGTTCATCACCATCGTCCTCTGCTGGCGCAAGACGCACACGCTCTCGCCGGGCCTGGCGATGATCGGCAGCGCCGCCTCGCACCTGAAGTGGAGCCTGATCCTTCCGTCGTTCCTGGCGCCGGTCGTGGCGCTCATCCGCCGCTACGTGTAGCGCGGCGCCGCGGCGCGTGCGGGTTCACGCGCACGATGGCGATCGGCGGCGTCGGATCGGGCGGCGGGCAGAGAAGCGTGCAGATGTTCGGCGGAGAGTCGACGGTGGCCCAGACGCTGCCGTCGGGTCCGGCCGCGATCTCCTTGACGGCCGGGATCTGCGAGGGGAGATCGACGCTGATGCCGTCGACGATGCCGAGGCGCGGCGTGAATTCGGTGCCGAACCAGATCTTCCCGTCGGGACCGTTCCCGACGACGGTGATCGACTCCTTCATCGCGAACATCGTGACGACGCCGTCGGTCGACATCCGGCCCACGGCGTGCTCGAAGGCGAGCCAGAGCGCGCCGTCGTCGCCGCGGGCGATCGACGTCGGTCCGCAGCACGGCGTCGGGAACTGCGTGATCATCCCCTCGGGCGTAATCCGCCCAACCACGCTCTGCGGCCACTCGACGAACCAGACGTTGCCGTCGCCGCCGAGGGCGAGATCGAAGACCTCGGCGTGGCCGCTGAGCGGGAAGAGCGTCAGGCCGCCCGCCGGCGTGATCCTGCCGACCGCGCCGCTCGTGCCGAACCAGACGTTGCCGTCGGCGCCGGCGGTGATGCCCATCGGAATGGCGTCGACCGGAAGCGCGTACTCCGTCACGATGCCACCCATCGTCACCGCGCCGATGCGATGCTCGTACGGCTCGGTGAACCACATGCGGCCGTCCGGACCGGCGCAGATCATGGCCCGCCCCGCGGAGATCGGGCCGGCCGCGAAGATCGTGACGGCGCCCGCGGGCGTCATGCGCGCGACGCCTGCCGCGGTCGGGAACCAGAGATTGCCGTCGGGCCCGGCGGCAATGCCCCAGATCACGGCGGCGATGCGGAAGAAGAGAACCATCGTGCACGTGTACGCGGTCAGTTACGATCGCGTCTATGAAGTGCGTCATTCAACGCGTGCGCCGGGCCTCGGTTTCCGTCGCCGGCGAGCTCGTCTCCGAGATCGGCGCCGGCCTGCTGGTTCTCGCCGCGGTCGAGAAGGGCGACGGCGAGCAGGCCATGCGCGACGCCGCGCGCAAGATTCGCGAGCTGCGCATCTTCAGCGACGACGCCGGCAAGATGAATCGCGACGTCAGCGAGGCCGGCGGTGCGATCCTGGCCGTCTCGCAGTTCACGCTGGCCGGATCGATCGCCAAGGGCCGCCGCCCCAGCTTCGATAACGCCGAGGAGCCCAACAGAGCGCGCGAGCTGTTCGAGCTGTTCGCCGGCGCGCTCGCGTCGACCGGCATCCAAGTCGCCACCGGCCGCTTCCGCGAAATGATGATCGTGTCGCTCGAGAACGACGGCCCGGTCACGTTCGTCTACGAAATTTGAGCCGGTATACTCCGCCGCTATGCCTTACGCCCCCTCCGAAATCGAACCGAAATGGCAGCAGCGCTGGGCCGACGCGCGCGTGGCCGAGGTCGACGTCACCAGCCCCGGCGAGAAGTTCTACATGCTGAACATGTTCCCGTACCCGTCGGGCGACCTCCACGTCGGCCACGGCCGCAACTACATCCTCGGCGACGCGATCTACCGCGCCTTCCGCATGCGCGGGCGCATGGCCCTCAACCCGATGGGATGGGACGCCTTCGGCCTCCCCGCCGAGAACGCCGCCATCAAGCGCGGCACGCACCCGCGCCAATGGACCCTCGGCAACATCGCCCGGATGAAGGCCCAGTTCGCGCGCTGGGGCATCCTCTACGACTGGTCGAAGGAGCTGGCCTCGTGCGAGCCGGAGTACTACCGCTGGAACCAATGGCTCTTCCTGCAGCTGTACAAGCGAGGCCTCGCGTACCGCGGCAAGGCGCCGGTGAACTGGTGCCCGGCCGACCAGACCGTGCTGGCCAACGAGCAGGTCGTCGACGGACGCTGCGAGCGCTGCGGCGCCGAAGTCGTGCAGCGCGAGCTCGAGCAGTGGTTCTTCAAGATCACCGACTACGCCGACCGGCTCGACGCCGGCCTCGACGCACTCGACGAATGGCCCGAGAAGGTCAAGCTCATGCAGCGGAACTGGATCGGCCGCTCCGTCGGCGCCGACGTCGAGTTCTCCGTGCCCGCGCTCGGCAAGGCGGTGCGCATCTTCACCACGCGTCCCGACACGATCTACGGCGCGACGTTCATGGTCCTCGCGCCGGAGCATCCCGACGTGCCGACGCTCATCGCCGATCATCCGCAGCGCGCCGAGATCGAGCAATGGATCGCCGGCGTCCGCAACCAGAGCAACCTGGAGCGGCAGGAGGCGGGGAAGGAAGGGCGCTTCACCGGGAAGACGGCCGTCAATCCGTTCACGAACGAGGAGATCCCGATCTGGCTCGGCAACTTCGTGCTGATGCAGTACGGCACGGGCGCGATCATGGCGGTGCCGGGGCACGACGAGCGCGACTTCGAGTTCGCGCAGCAGTACGGGATTCCGATCACGCGCGTCGTCGACGGCGGCGAACTGCCGTACGTCGACAAGGAGCACGGCATCGCCGTGAACTCGCCGCTGATCGACGGGCTCAAGTTCGCCGAGGCCGTCGAGACAATCATCGACGAGATCGAGCGCCGCAGCATCGGCAAGCGCATGGTCCGCTACCGCCTGCGCGACTGGCTGATCTCCCGCCAGCGCTACTGGGGAACGCCGATCCCGATGCTCTACTGCGAGCGCTGCGGGATCGTGCCGGTGCCCGAGGAGCAGCTTCCGGTGACGCTGCCGCTCGACGTGCCGTTCACGGGACGCGAAGGAAACCCGCTGGCGAAGGACGCCCGCTTCGTGAACGCCACGTGCCCGCAATGCGGCGGCGCGGCCCGGCGCGAGACCGACACGATGGACACGTTCGTCGACTCGTCGTGGTACTTCTGCCGCTTCATCACGCCGCGCGACGACGCGAAGATCTTCGACTCGACGCTGGTGAACCGCTGGCTGCCGGTCGACCAGTACATCGGCGGGATCGAGCACGCCATCCTGCACCTGCTCTACGCGCGCTTCATCACCCGGGCACTGCACGACATGGGGCTGGTGAATTTCGAGGAGCCATTCGCGCGGCTGTTCAATCAGGGCGTGATCACGAAGGAGGCGTACAAGGATCAAAGCGGCGCCTGGGTGGCGCTGAACGAGGTCGAGTTCCGCGACGGCCGGCCGTATCGCGGCGAGGAGCCGCTGACGGCCGAGGTGGGGAAGATGTCGAAGTCGCACTTCAACGTCGTCCCGCCGGACCAGTTGATCGAGAAGTTCGGGGCCGACACGGAGCGCGTGTACACGCTGTTCATCGCGCCGCCGGAGAAGGAGGCGGCGTGGGTGGACGAGGGGGTGGTCGGGGCGGCGCGCTTCCTGAATCGCGTTTGGAACGTTGGGGAAGCGGTGGTTGAAGGCAGAGGGCAGAAGGCAGAAGGCAGAAGTCTCCTTCGCAAGATGCACCAGACCATCGCCGCCGTTACGCAGCGCATTGATCGATTCGAGATGAACACGGCGGTCTCGGCGCTCATGGAGCTGTCGAATGCGATCGGCGATGCGCTTGGGCGCGGCGAGGATGTGCTCGATGCGTACACCGTTCTTCTGCAGCTATTGCATCCGTTCGCGCCGCATATCACGGAGGAGTTGTGGGCGAAGCTTGGAGGCAAGGGCTTCATCCTCGAGTCGGCGTGGCCGGTGGCCGATCCGGAGCTGATGAAGGAGGACGTCGTCACCGTCGTCGTCCAGGTCAACGGCAAGCTGCGCGGCCAGGTCGAGGTGCCGAGCGGCGCGGGCGAGGAGCAGGTCTTCGCCGCCATCGACGCAAATCCCGGCGTGCAAAAGTGGCTGGCCGGAAAGGAAGTTGCCAAACGCGTGTACATTCCGGGTAAGCTGGTGAACGTGGTGATCAGATGAAAAAACAGAGCGTCGCCCTCTCTATTCTTTTGCTGCTGTGCGGCTGTTTTCAGATCGACAACGCCATCACGCTGAAGTCCGACATGTCCGGCACCGCCGACTTTCACCTCGGCATCGACATGGAGCCGATGGTCGTGATCATGGCCCAGGTCGGCCGCTCCATGGAAGGGAAGACCGGCCCGGTCCCGCCCGAGGAGATCGCCAAGGCCAAGGCCGAGTTCAAGAAGTCGGCGAAGAAGAGCACCGCCAAGGCCGACTCCGGCGAGAAACCGAAGAAAGAAGACGTCGAGAAAGGTCTGCCGCCGGGCGTGAAGCTGATCTCCTTCGATGCCAAGGAGGCCGACTTCGGCGTCGACACCTACTTCAAGTTCGGCTTCGACAAGCTCAGCCATCTCGTCGGTGTGAAGCTGCCCTCGGCGAAGAGCGAAGACCCGACGAAGAAGAGCGTGATCGACACGCCGTTCGAAGGGCTCGAAGTCGTGGAGAAGGGCGACCTGGTCACGATCCGCACCAAGCCGCAGAATCCGAGCGAGAAGGTGCAGGAGGAGAAGAAGGAAGGCGGCGGACCGCCGGCCGATCCCGAGACGGAGAAGATGATCAAGGACGCCTTCAAGAAGATGCGCGTGACCTACCGCATCACCGCGCCGTTCAAAGTTGTCTCCTCCAACGCCACGCGCCAGGAAGGGCAGACGCTGATCTGGGAGTACGACATGGAGAAGTTCGAGGCCATGTCGAAGAAGAAGAACCTCGACGACCTGGCCGTGCACGTGACCTACAAGCGATGAAGCACGCCCTCGCCGCCGCAGGCTGTTGGTTGATCGCCACGGCCTGCGGCTACACGCTGGTCGGGCGGGCCCAGAACCTGCTCCCGCCCACGGTGCACACGATCCAGGTGCCGGCCTTCGTGAACCGCACGACGCGCGTGGAGCTGGAGCAGCGCGTGACGCAGGCGGTGGCCGACGAGTTCGTGTCGCGCGGCCGCCTCCGCCTCGTCACCGTGCCGGCCGAGGCCGACGTGATCCTGCGCGGCTCGATCGACAGCTTCGGCATCTTCCCCATCGCCTTCAATGCCCAAGGCCGGGCCACGCAGTACCAGGTGGCCATCACCGCGAACATCGAGCTCGTCGACCACCGCGCCGACGACAAGGTGCTGTGGAAGAACGACCAGTACCGCTTCACCGAGAACTACCAGACGAACACGGAGTCGACGGACGCCTTCGACCAGGAGACGCGCGCGATCCGGGAGATCGCCGTGCGCTTTGCGTCGACGCTGGTGACGAATCTTTTGGAGGGTTTTTAGTTCTTGGTTCTTAGTTCTTAGTTGGTCGGGATGCAAACTAAGAACTAAGAACCAAGAACTAACAACTCTCACGGCCCCTTCGTCTTCGCCTTCTCCTCGTCCTGCCGGTCCCGCATCAGGATCGAGATCACCAGGTACAGCGCCACGATCATGGAGATGAAGTAGCCGATCACGGCCAGGCCCGGATAGCCGAGGAGCGAGAAGCGGCTGGGGACGCGCATCAGCATCGTCGACGAGATCAGCAGCGCTGCCGCCACGGCGCCGACGGTGATGCGGTAGGCAATCTTGTGGATGCCGGCCAGGAAGACCTCCGCCTGGGTCAGCTTGATCGCGAACGTCAGCCGGCCGGCGGCGGTCTGGTCGAGGATCTCGCGGGTGCGGTGGGGGAGGTCGAGGAAAAGTTGGTTGAGGTCGAGCAGGGCGGGATAGAAGTTCCGCGGGTTGAACTTCTGCGTCAGCTTCTGCGCGATCAGCTCCTCGGCGTAGCCGCGGATCACCGTCTGGGGATCGAAGTCGCGGTCGAGCTTCTTCGTGATCCCGTCGAGGTGCAGCAGCGTCTTGCCGAGCATGGCCAGCTCCGCCGGCGCCTTCAGGCCGTCGCTGTTGGCGATGGCGATCAGGTGAAAGATCAGCTGTCCGGCGTTGATCTGGCGGGCGTCGGCGTCGTGGAAATTGGCCACGATCGTGGAGATGTCGTTGATGAAATGCGATACGTCGAAGGTTTCCTGCACCTCCGACACGCGCACGCAGGCGTCGGCGACCTCGTGGCCGCGGTTCGAGGAGATGGCCAGGAGCAGCTTGATGATCTCGTCCTGCAGCTCGTGGCTGATGTGGCTGACTTGCCCGAAGTCGAGGAGGACGACCTGCGGCTCGCCGTCCGTGTCGCGGATGAAGACGTTTCCCGGATGGGGGTCGGTGTGCCAGAAGCCGTCGACGCAGATCTGCTTGAGGTAGGCGCGCGTCAGCACCGCGGCCAGCTCGGCGTAATCGTTCTCGATGAGCGAGAGCGGCGTCAGCTTGGAGACTTTGCGCCCGCGCACGAGCTCCGTCGTCAGCACGCGCGAGGTGCTCATGTCGTGGATCACGCGGGGCACGTAAATCTGGCGGAACGGGGCCAGGTTGTGGCGCAGCACCTCGGCGTTGCGCGCCTCCTGGAGGTAATTGAGCTCGTTCGTCAGCGTGATGCGGGCCTGCTCGATGGCGCCGACGAGGTTGAGCTTGCGGGCGATCTCGGAGTGCTGATCGAGCGAGCGGGCGATGTCGTGGAAGGCATCGAGCTCGTCGCGCACCTGCTCGCGCACGTCCGGCCGCTGGACCTTGACGACGACCTCGGTGCCGTCGCGCAGGATGGCCCGGTGGACCTGGCCGAGCGACGCGGCGGCCAGCGGCGTCGACTCGAAGCGCTCGAAGGCTTTGGAGATGCGCACGCCGAGGTCCTCCTCGACGATGCGCTCGACCTCGGCGAAAGAGAAGGGCTCGAGGGAGTCCTGCAGCGACTCCAGCTCGGTAATGTACTCGGGCGGGACGATGTCCGGACGCGTGGAGAGGACCTGGCCGAACTTCACGTACGTCGGCCCCATCTTCTTCAGCGACTCGGCGAAGGCCTTGGCGCGCTTGGCGACGTCCGGCTCGATGACGGCGTCGCCTTCGTCGGCGGTAATGAGGTCCTCGGGGGCGAGCGAGAGACGAAAGTCCTTGCGCCCGTAACGCGTGAAGAGGACGAGGAGATCGCGGTACGCGGCGAGATCGCGCGCTTTCAGCATCACTGCCGAGGTTGCAAGCGCTACGCCTCGTTGAACTGCGCGTGCCAGCGGACGAGGCCGCCTTCCTTCGTCAGGAACTTCTGCAGTCCCGGCAGCGCGCGGATGTCCGCCTGAATGGCATCGGCATCGGCATCCTGCGGCTTCACGTCGAAGGCTTGCCCGGTGAGATGG
>JBKOUP010000091.1:0-11326 GCA_046723495.1 Acidobacteriota bacterium | reverse complement strand
ACAGCTTGAAAGCTTCCTTGAATCCTATTGACCTGGGGAGGCCGAGAAGAATAGCAGGATTTTGGAAGAAAGTTACAGAATTCGAGGATCATGAGCTCGAGACGTCAAATTCTGACCCTGGCGGTAGTCGTGCTGCTACTGCTCTTCGGCATCGGCGCGTGGCTGATGTGGCGCACGTTCCATCGCGTCGAGCAAGCAGCCTCCTTCACGCGACAAGAGCAGCAGGAGGACCTCGGCGCCGTCGTCACGCGCGTCCGCTCGCTGGCCCGGCTGGAGACGACGTCGATGCACGTCGTGAACGTCTCCACGCTCAAGCAGGGCTACAACCTTCTGCCCAACAGCTTCGCCGGCGACGAGATCACCTTCTTCGCCGCGGGCGACGTCATCGCCGGCATCGACCTCTCCGGCATCCAGCAGAACGACGTCTGGCGCGACCCTGACGGCACGCTGGTCATGCGCCTTCCGCCATCGATGGTCCTCGTCACGCGCATCGACAACCGCGAGTCGCACGTCATCAACCGCAAGACCGGCTTCTTCCGAAAAGCCGACCAGGGCCTCGAAGGCCGCGCGCGCCAGTACGCCGAACAGCAGATCCGCAACGAGGCCGTGCGCAAGAACATCCTCGGCATGGCCCAGGAGGGGGCGGAGTCGAAGCTCGCGCCGCTGCTGCATACGCTCGGCTTCACGAAGATCCGATTCGAGCGGAATCCCGTCAGCGTCCCGAAACTTTGAGGGCGGCCGTTGCGGCCGCCCTCGTGTCGACTACGACTTCTTGCACGTTTTGGAGCAGGCGTGCTCCTGCCCCTCGGCGTGCTTGCAGGAATGGTCCTTGGTTTTGTTGCACGTCTTCGGGTCCTTCGTGCACTTCGCGGCCTCGGCCTTGTCGCAAGACTTCGGCGGCGCGTCGACGTCGACGCGGATCACGGCCCGCTTGACCGGCGCCCGCGACGTGGCGGCGCAGCAGGGATGATGCATCGGCATCGACGACATCCGCAGCGCGCACGTGCCCGGCGCCGGCATCACCGGAAACGCGGCCAGCACCGCGGCGAGCAGCAGTGGAACGATGCGCATCACCACAGCGGGATCATACGGGGCGGGCCGGAACGGGATTGTGTCGGATCGCGAACGACATCGCCTTGGCAACACCGATGGCGTTCATCAGCGCCTTGGCCTTGTTCACCGTCTCGTCGAACTCCGTCGCGGGATCGGAATCGTAGACGATGCCGGCGCCGGCCTCGACGTAGGCGCGGCCGTTCGCCAGCGTGATCGTGCGAATGGTGATGCAGGAGTCGAGATTGCCGCTGAATCCGAAGTAGGCCACCGCGCCGCCGTACGGCCCGCGGCGCACGGTCTCGAAGCGGTCGATCAGCTCCATGGCCCGGATCTTCGGCGCGCCCGTGAGCGTGCCGGCGGGGAAACCGGAGAGGAAGGCGTCGACCGGCGTGCGATCGTCGCGAAGGTCGCCGCGCACGTGCGTGACGAGGTGCATGACGTGGCTGTAGCGCTCGACGTGTGCGAAATCGTGCACATCGACCGAGCCGCTGCTGCAGACCCGGCCGAGGTCGTTGCGGCCGAGGTCGACCAGCATCAGGTGCTCGGCGTTCTCCTTCGGGTCGTCGCGCAGCGTCTGCTCGAGGCGCGCGTCCTCGTCGAACGTCGCCCCGCGCGGCTGCGTCCCGGCGATCGGCCGCAGCTCCGCGACGCCGTCGGTCACGCGCACGAGCATCTCCGGCGACGCGCCGACGAGCGTGCACTCCGGCGTCCGCAGCAGAAACATGTACGGCGACGGGTTGATCGACCGCAGCGCGCGATAGAGCGTCAGCGCCTCCGAGGCCGGGAACTCCGTGTGCCACCGCTGCGCCAGGACGATCTGGAAGATCTCGCCGGCGACGATCTCCTCCTTCGCGTCGCGGACCATCTGCTCGAACGCGGCGCGATCGAAGTTGGAGCGGAACTCCGCCGGCTCGACGCGCGATGGGAACTCGACGAGATCGACCGCCGCGCGGCGCAGGCGGGCGATGGCGCGGTCGAGGCGCGCGTTCGCATTCTCGATCGAGGCGTCGGGATCGTTCGTGAAGATATTGGCGACGACGAGCAGCCGCTGGCGGACGTGGTCGAAGACGACGACGTTGTCGAAGAAGAGGAGGCGGGCGTCGGGGACGCCGAGGTCGTCGGGATGGGAGTCGGGAATCCGCTCCGTCCAGCCGGCCACGCCGTAGCCGAAGAAACCGACCGCGCCGCCGAAGAACGGCGGAAGCGCGTCCTCGCCGTAGACGCGCAGCGGGCGCAGCTCGGCGTTGAGGAGGCCGGCGGGATCGGGCGTGGCGCGGTCGAAGCGGAGACTGCGCCGCGGCTCGAAGCCGATGAAGGAGTAGCGGCCGAGGTTCTCGCCGCGCTCGACGCTCTCGAACAGGAAAGCCTCGGCGTCGTCAGGCGAGAGGGCCGCGAACGCGGCCACCGGCGTGAGCGTGTCGGCGGCGAGCTCCCGCACGACCGGCACGATGTCGTATTCCTTGCGGAGCTCGTCGAAGTTCATCGGCAGGCCTCGAGAAAGATCGCACTTTGCCTCACTGCCTGGGCCCGGAGCAAGTCGTTCGCCGTTTGTTTGTAGGCGGCGCGGATCGTTTTGACGTCGGGCATCGGGATTTTCACGGGCAGCGTGTCGATGATGAGATCGCCGTCGAAGTTTTTGAGCTCGTCGAGCGGCAGCGTCCCGTCGCGCGGCGTGCGGTTGTAGACGGCGAAGGGAATGCCTTTGCGCATCAGGGCCACGCGCGCCGCGCGGGCCGTGCCGCCGGCGCCGACGATGGCGGCCTTCGTGCCGTCGATGAGCTGCTCGAAGCCGTCGACGTCGGTGTTGTCGGCGACGATACGGCCATCGATCCAGGCCAGCGTGTTGACCGCGCCGGCGTCGCGCGCGTTCGGCGCGACGTCGGCGTGCTGCTGCGCAAAGGCGAATGCCTCTTCCTTGAACGGCGCGGTGATGCTCATGCCAATCGGCGCGAAGGGCTCGCGTTTCGCGAATGGCTCGGCGATCTCTTCGAAGGTGGCAAACGAGGCGATCGTGTACGCGGCGGCGACGCCGCGCTCGCGAAAGATGGGGTTGTGGATCATCGGCGAGCGGCTGTGGCTGGCGGGATCGCCGACGACGGCGAAGAGCTTGTCGGCGTGCGGGTCGCTGCCGTAGATCGCGAGGGCATCGGCGAGCGTGAGCTGCGCCGGCGCGGCGACATGCTCGTCGTCGACGGCGACGAACTGCAGCTCCGAGCCGAAGAACGGCGCGGCGATGCGCGCGTAGAGGCCGCGCTCGCCCATGCCGATGACGGTGACGCTGCGCCCGGTGAGCGCGAGCAACCGCGCGTTGTCCGCAAACGTCTTCGGCGTCACGGCGAGTTTCTTATGAGCGCAATCGGGCATCTCGCGCAGCAACTCCTCCACGTCCGGCATGCCCTCGTAGTCGTGATGCGAGAGCACGACGCGGTCGCGCCGCGGCCCGGGATCGTGCCCGAATTCGACGTCGACGAAGTCGATCCCCGCGCCGTAGGCCGCGTCGAAGTCGACCGGCGCGCCGCCGCGGTTCGTGACGATGAGCGGCTTCGCCGTCGCGGCGCGCACGGCGCGGAAATCGACCGCGCCGCCGAAGGCGTCGACGCGCAGCTCGACCATGTCGTGCTCCCGGCGCAGCGCGCGAATGGCCTCGATCGCCGCCGCGGCCGTCCGCTCGAAGATCGTGACGACGAGCTTCATCGCACTCCGTCCTGCAGCAGCTCCAGCCGCTCCGCCGCCGCCAGCGCCTTCCGCGCCTCCCCCGCCCGCCCCCACATGTTCTGCAGATTGCCCAGCACGCGCGCGAGCGTCTGCCGCGGCGTCCAGGCCCGGAGGTGCTCGCTGGTCAGGCGAACCTGGCCGCCGCTGATGCCGCTGATCATCGTGGCGATCTCGCTCATCGTCAGCGTCGCGCCGTCGTGGAACGGGTCGACGAAGAGCTCGTTCAGCTCGAACTGCACCTTGACCACGTAGTGCCCCGGGAGGCCGACGCCGGCGGCGTTCAGCCCGACGCGCGTGGCGAGGTCGAGGAAGACGATGGAGAGGAGGATCGGCAGCCCGGCCTTGCGGTCGATGACGTCGTTCAGATAGGCGTTGCGCGGGTCGTAGTAGTTGACGTCGTCGCCGTGATAGCCGTCGACGTCGAACATCTCCGCGTGCAGGTGGCCGAGGCGGAAGACGGGCGGATCGGAGGGCGAGCCCCGCGCCGCCACCCGCCCGGCGAGCGCGGCCAGCTCGCCGTGGTAGCGGTCGACGTCGAGGCGCGGATACTCCTCGAGCGCGATCAGCAGCGCGCCGCGGGCGAGGTCGCCGGTGGCGATCTCGCCCGCCGCCAATTCGGCGAACTGCTGACGGGCGGCGGCGGGATGGATGAAGGTGGGCACGGGGTATTCTAGGGGACAGGGACCCCACTGTCCCCCGTCCCCTGTGCCCTGTCCCCTCATGAAACCCCAAACCACCGACGCCATCGTCCTCCACACCCTCCCGGCCCGGGAGCGGGACAAGCTCGTCGTCTTCCTCACGCCGGAGCATGGCAAACGGAAGGGGTGGGCGTACGGGGCGCGGGGTGGGAAGACGCGCTTCGGGGCCTCGCTCGAGCCGCTCGCGAAAGTGCGCATCGGCTTCGTCGAGAAAGAGAATGACGAAGTCGTGCGCATCGAGTCGGTCGATCTGCTGCGATCGCTGTTTCCGGCGCAGCAGAACCTCCTGGCCAGCATCGCGGCGTCGTACATCGCCGAGACCGTCGACGTCTTCGCCCAGGCGAACGATCCGTCGGAGCTCGTCTATCGGCTTCTCGACAAGACCACCGAGGCCCTGCTCGAGGGCGCGGCGCCGCTCGCCGTCGTCGCGTACGCCGAGGTCTGGATGCTGCGGCTCGGCGGCGTCCTGCCGACGCCGAAGAACTGCCTCGAATGCCACCAGCCGCTGGAGCGCCCGCTGCGCTTCGACGCGCGGGGGCAGGGCTTCGTCTGCCGCTGGTGCGCGCCGTCCGAGGCCGAGGTCGTGCCGAACGAAGTGGCGGCGGCGCTCGACGACGTCTTGCGTCTTCCCGTCGCCGAATTTCGCGCCCCCGAGCCCGTCCTGTTCGAGCTGCGCGCTTTGGCGGCGTCCGTCCGCCGGCACTTCCTCGGTCACGAATTGAAATCGTTCGACGTCCTGGCCAGCGTTCTCGCGCGGCGCTGAGTTACCATTGTTCCCCTCATGCGACAACTTGCCTGGTCGTTCCTTCTCCTCGTGTCGTCTGCCGTCTTTGCGCAAGAGCGGATCTCCGTTGTTATCGAGCTGCAGTCGCCGCCCGCGGTGGAGAGCTACCTGAGCGCGCTGTCGTCGAAGTCGACGGCCAGCGGCCTCCGCGCGGCCGTCACCGCGGCGCGCAACCAGCTCGCCGTCGTCGAAGCCGAGCAGCAGAGCGTCGTCGCGCGCGTCAATGCCGTCCCCTCCGCGGTCGTCCTCTTCCGCCTGCAGCGCCTCTTCAACGGCATCGCCGTCGACGTCGACGCCTCCCAGCTCGACGCCATCCGCCAACTGCCCGGCGTCAAGTCCGTGCAGCCGCTGCCGATCGCCCAGCGCGCCAACACCTCGAGCGTCCCCCTCATCGGCGGCCCCGACGTCTGGCGCGCTCTCGCGCCGAACGGCGCCACCGGCAAGAACGTGAAGGTCGGCGTCCTCGACACCGGCCTCGATTACATCCACAAGGACTTCGGCGGCAACGGCGATTACAGCGGCAAGACCTTCACCGGCGCGTCGTTTCCGACGACCGACAAGGTCCCCGGCGGCACCGACCTCGCCGGCGACGACTACGACGCCGGCTCGAGCGACTCCGCCAAGCGCACGCCGCATCCCGACGGCGATCCGATGGACTGCGAAGGCCACGGCTCGCACGTGGCCGGCACGATCGCCGGCCTCGGCGTGAAGAAAGACGGCACGACCTTCACCGGCTCGTACACCGGCGCCTTCGATTCCTCGATCTTCGCCATCGGTCCCGGCGTGGCGCCGGAGGCGAAGCTCTTCCCCGTCCGTATCTTCGGCTGCGGGGGCTCGACCGGCCTCATCGTGGCCGGGCTGGAGTGGGCGCTCGACCCGAACAAGGACGGCGACTTCACCGACCACATGGACGTCGTGAACATGTCTCTCGGCTCGTCGTTCGGCTCGAAGAGCAACCTCAACACCATCGCCGCCGACAACCTGGCCAAGGTCGGCTGCGTCGTCGTGGCCTCGGCGGGCAACGACGGCGACGTCTACTACGTCGTCAGCCAGCCCTCCACGGGCGACCACGTCATCAGCGTGGCCTCCTCGGTCGACGCGCTCGAGCCGGCGGACGCGATGCGGATCACCGCGCCCGCGGCGATCGCGACGACGTATCTCGCCCACCACTCCGTCAACTTCGACTGGTTCAACAAGCCGTCCGTGAGCGGCGTCGTGGCCCGGCCGGCAACGGTGCTGAGCGGCTGCTCGGCGTTCCCGACCTCGGACAAGAACCTCATCACCGGCAAGATCGCCCTCCTCGACTGGACCGACAACGACTGCGGCTCGGCCACGCGCGTCGGCAACGCCAACACCGCCGGCGCCATCGGCGTCATCCTCCGGCATACGAAGGACGACCTCGACCTCGCCATCGCCGGCGCGACGTCGATCCCGTCGACGCTCGTGCAGAAGTCGACCGGCGATCTGATCCTGGCCAATCTCGGCCCGGCGGGGGTGACGGCCGCCTTCAATCCCGACGAGATCGGAGCGATGCCGGTCCTGAACGCGGCGAACGTCGACCTGCTGTCGTCGTTCAGTTCGCGCGGTCCGCGCCTCGAGGACAACGGCCTCAAGCCGGAGATCACCGCGCCGGGGCAGTCGATCTGGTCGGTGCGCGCGTTGAGCGGCTTCCGCGGCACGTCGATGAGCGGCACGTCGATGGCGGCGCCGCATGTGACGGGAGCGATGGCGCTGCTCAAACAGCTCCACCCCGACTGGTCAGCCGACGAGCTGCGCGCGCTGGCGATGAGCACGGCCTCGCACGACCTCTTCACCGGCGCGAGCCGCAGCGGCAACCGCTTCGGCGTGAGCCGCATCGGCGCGGGGAGGATCGACGTCGCCAGCGCCTCGCGGACGAAGACGATCGTCACCGTCGGCGGCGAAGCGCCCGGCGTCATCGGCGCGTCGTTCGGCGCGCCCGACGTGTCGACGACGTTCAGCGCGTCGAAGAGCGTCGTCATCCTCAACAAAGGCTCGGGGACGATCACGACCTATCGCGTCGCCTACGATCCGGCCGTGACGCAGCCGGGCGTCACGTTCACTGTCCCCGACTCGGTGACGGTGCCGGCCAGCGGCAGCGCCACGTTCACGATTCGGATGGATGCGATCGCCTCGCAGATGCGCCATCACCGCGACGCCAGCCTCACCACCACGCAGCTGAACGCAACGCGGAGTTGGATCAGCGAGGCCTCGGGGTGGGTGACGTTGACGGCGGCCGGCCAGGAGACGCTGCGCCTCCCCGTCTTCGCCGCGCCGCGCGTGGCCTCGGCGATGAGCACGACCAGCACGACCTTCCCCGACGCCACCGGCACGTTCCAGATGGCCCTGAAGGGAACGAGCCTCAACACCGGCAACGGCACCGACGACGAGAACGCCGCCGTGGCCGCCTTCGAGCTGTCGAACATCGGCACGCGCAACCCGACGCTCCCGGGGCAGCTCAACATCGAGTACACCGGCATCGGCAGCAACTTCGCCGCGACGAAGAGCGTCCCGAGCTCGACGATCTATTTCGGCGTCGCCACGTTCGGGCCGTGGACCTCGCCGGTGCAGACGGGGCTGCGCATCGACATCGACACGAACGGCGACGGCGTCGACGACTTCCGCGTGTCGACGACGGACCTCGGAACGTTCCAGGCCACGTCGTTCGCCGACGTCTTCGTCATGCAGCTCTGCACCGCCGCCGGCACGAACTGCAAGGCTCTCTTCCGCGACGTGGCCAACCCCGCCGTCGGCGACATGGTGCTGTTCAATACGAACGTGATGGTGCTCCCGGTGTCGGCCGCCGACCTCGGCCTGACCGCGACGAGCTCGTCGTTCACGTACCGTGTGCGCATCGGGAGCTCGATCACGAATCCGACCGACGCCGTGCCGCGCCAAACCTACGACGTGGCCAAGCCGGGGATGTCGTTCTCCTCGGCGCGGGCCGGGGCGTTCGGCTTCGCCGACAACCCGCAGAACACGATCGCCGTGGCCTACGATAAGACCGCCTTCACGGCGGCGAAGTCACGCGGGATCCTGCTGCTGCACTTCCACAACGAGAACGGGAAGCACGAGGAGGTCGTGACGGCGGGCGCCGTGCCGCCGCCGCGGCATCGCGCGTCGCTGCATTAGACAGCGACGCCGCCCCCTCCCTCGGCCAGCAGCTCGCGGCCGTGGAAGTGGAGCTCGTTCCGCTCGTCGAGGGCGAGGGTGCGCCGCTCGATGCGCTCCTCGCCGGCGCGCGTGTGGACAGTGACGTCGAGCAAAGCCGTGCCGTCGTCGCGCAGCTCCGCCGACGGCAGGAACGGCGGCGGGATGGCGCGCACGATCTGCGGCGACTGCATGCGCCGCAGGGCGTCGTCGTACTCGGCCGGCTCGGCGATCAGCTTCGTCACGTGCCATGCCGGCGAGGCCAGGATCTCCGAGATGATCAGCCAGTACTCGAAGACGCCGACGGCGGTGCGCTCGACTTCGAAGAACGGGAAGACGTCCTTGCCGCGCTCGACGTACGGCGTGGCCAGGCGATCGACGATCTCGTAGTGGATCGTGCCGCGCACGCGCACGTGCTCCGCGCATTCGAGGAGCGCCGCGGCCAGCATTTCCAGGTACGCGTCGGCGCGGGTGTCGCCGGCGGCGAACGCGTCGCGGAAGCGCCTCGCCGCCAGCGCGTGCGCGCGGGCGATGCGCGCGCGGACGGCCGCTACTTCACCTGCTGCAATCGTTTGAGGAACTCCCCGGCCGGCTCGTAGCCGGTCAAGCGCAGCGCCTGGGCCTCGTGTCCGCCGGAGTCGAGGAAGACGATCGTCGGCACGCCCACGATCGCGTACGCCTTCGTCAGCTCCTTGACCTTGGCGTCGTCGCCGTTCGTCAGGTTCGCCTTCACGCGCACGAAGCGGTCGAGCTCGCGCGCCACAGCTGCGTCGCTGAACGTCTTCTGGTCGAGCTCCTTACAGGGGATGCACCAGTCGGCGTAGAAGTCGACGATCACAGGCTTGTGCGCGGAACCGATCAACCCGGCGTCGTAGCTCTTCCAGTCGACTTTCGTCCCCTCGGCGCGCGGCCACGCGAACGCGGCGCCCCCGATCAGGAGCGCCACGGCGAAGGCGATGCGCAGAGCGCGCCCGCCGCTGCCGCGGACAACGAAGAGAAACACGCCGCCGATCAGCAGGCTCGCGGCCACGCCCCAGCGGAAGACCTCCTCGCCGACGACGGCGCGGAGGAAGTAGAACGCCATGGCGATGAGCACGAAGCCCATGGCCCGCTTGACGTGCACCATCCACGCGCCGGGACGCGGCAGCGCGTTCAGGGCGATGAGGTACGGAAAGCCGAGGCCGAAGCCGAGCGTGGCGAACATCAGGAAGCCGATGGCCGGCTTGGCCAGCGTGGCCACGAGCACGAACAGCGCCGCCACCACCGGCCCGACGCACGGCGCGGCCACGATGCCGACGAGCAGCCCCATCGCCGCCGCCCCCGCCACGCCCGCCCGCCCTTGCGAGCGCGCGGCCACGAACTGCGGCACGCGGAACTCCCAGGCGCCGAACATCGACGTGGCGAAGACGAGCATCAGCGCGGCGAAGAAGATCAGCACCGCCTGCGACTGCAGCCAGGCGCCGAAAAGCTTCCCGGCCATGGCCGCGACGACGCCGAGGGTGGCGTACATGAGCACGATGCCGGCGACGTACGCGGCCGACAGCGCGAAGCGGCGCGAGCGGCGCCCGTCGCTCTGCATGGCGAAGAAGCCGAGGGTGATCGGGATGACCGGGAAGACGCACGGGGTGAGGTTGAGGGCCAGGCCGCCGATGAAGAGGGCCAGAAGCACGAGCGGCAGCCCGCGCGCTTCGAACGACCCGATGTGCAGGCTGACCTCGGCGTTCTTCGGCGCGGCCGAGAGCGGCGTGAAGTTCTTGCTCGCGACCGGCGGCGGCGCGACGACGTTCGTGGCGATGTCGGCCGACACCGTCTTCGGCGGCAGGCAGACGCTGTCGTTGCACGACTGGTAGCGCAGCGTGGCATGAATCGCGGAAGTCCCGCTCTTCAGCTTCGCCTCGAACGGAATGGCGATCGTCCCCTCGTACACCGCGAGCTTCTTCCCGTCGCTGAACGTGAAGTCCTTCAGCTCATGGGGCGGGAAGTCGGCGCGCACGAGATCGGCGCCGTCGAGCGTCAGCGTCGTCGGGATCACGAACTCGTCGAGCGGCTTCACCGAGTTGATGTGCCACGTCTTGGCGATCTCCGCGGTGATCGTGCCGCGCACGTCGTCGCCGCCGCGCTGCGTGACCACGCCGGAGAGCTTGACCAGGTCCTGGTCGGTCGGAAGCGAAAGGGCGCCTTGCCCATACGAAACGGCCGCCGTCAGCAGAAGCGCGAGTGCGAGTGCGAGCCGCTTCACTGTTTTTTCGGCGCCGGTACGATCTGGCGTTCGAGCTGCGGGAGGAGCATGTCGACGTTCTTCACGTACTGCGACTGCGGGAAGGCCGTCTTGAACGAGCGGTACTCGGCCACGGCCTTGTCGAACTTCCCTTCCTGCAGGTAGACGTCGCCGACGAGCAGCCGCGACTTCTCGAACTGCTCGCCCTTGTTCTGCACGGTGGAGAACTTCTGGATCGTGCCGAGCGAGTCGTCGTACTTCTTGGCCATCATCTGCGTCAGGGCCAGCTCGTAGTACGTCTCATCGCGCACGTTCACCGGCACGTTGCGCTCGCCGAGGAGCTTCTTGAAGCGCGTCTCCGCCTGGGGCAGCGCGTAGCGGGCGCGGAACTCCTTGGCCAGGTCGAGGCGCTTCTGGTAGTCGCGGGCGAAGGTGTCCTCCGTCGAGACTTTCTTCATGAACGTCGCGTAGCGGCCCTCGACGTCCTTGAGCGAGTTCGCAAAATCGTTCGGCACCTGGTAGCCGCGGATGATGCCGACGACGATGCCGTCGCTGTCGAGCACGAGGAACGTCGGCAGGCTGCTGACGTTGTAGTGGCGCGAGAGGTTCGTCCCCTCGCCCTGGTCCTCGGTGTTGAGGCGCAGCAGGACCATGGCGTCGGTGGCCTTCTGGAAGGCCTCGGAGGGAATC
>JBKOUP010000475.1:0-12318 GCA_046723495.1 Acidobacteriota bacterium | reverse complement strand
GTCTAGGCCTCGCGATGATCGAGCGAAAAGGCCGCTCCCTCTCCTTAATCGGCAAGGTGCACCCTGCCGATGTCACCACGTTCAATACGATCGCGAGCAAACGCATGCCTGTCACGGCCGCGAACCTTGCCGAGATCCTCGCTGTAGGTATCACCGCCGTCAACGAAAGGCTGACGAAGCTCACCAATCTCGGCCTCGTTCGGCGACGCTCCGGCGCCTCCGCTGCCGGCCGTGAGCAATATGAATACTCCGTTCTGGCATAGCCGAAAATTTTTTGCTATCCTTTCTTCAGTTCATCCAGTGAAGGAGGCGAAGATGGGTAAGAATGTGCACGTCACGCATGACAAAGGCAACAAGCGCTGGGACGTCAAGGACGAAGGCGCAGCGAAGCCGACGAGCACGCATTCCACGCAGAGCGACGCTGTCGACGCGGGCCGGGATCGCGCTCGGGATCATCGGAGCGAACTCGTGATTCATGACCGGGAGAACCGCATTCGCGACAAGGACAGCTACGGCAACGACCCGAATCCCCCAAAGGATCGAAAGCACTAACCAAGAAAGGAGGAATGACCATGGCAACCCAACGTCCACAACCGCCAGGACCACCTGACGTCCCGCCTGGGAAACCGGATGATCCCGGCCGTCCCGACAACCCGCCGCGTCCGGTGGACCCGCCGCGCCCCGTCGACCCGCCCGGACCGCGACAGCCGCCGAAACCGCCACATCCGCGACCCGTGGGATAACGGGATGGAGTGGCTTTATCGCGAGTCTCGGATCAGGTGGGAGCTTGAGCAGCTTCGGGCCGGTGGCTTCGAATTTGAAGAACCGACGATCACCGATGACCTGGTGACACTACGGGTGTTCGTCGAGATCGATGGCGAACGCCACCGGCTCGAAGTCGATTTCTTTGAGCTCTTCCCGTACTTCCGTTTTGAGGTGCGGGCACCGTCGCTGACGCTCGTTCACCATCAGCACCCCTTCGGGAAGAACCTTTGCCTCATGCCCCGCGGAACGCACCACTGGGATGTCGGCCGTTCCCTTGCTTCATCCCTTCGAGAGCAGCTGCCGAAGGTGTTGGCGACGGGCGGGACGGTGGCTCCGAAGGACGAACTCGATGCCGAGGATCGGCAAGCAGAGCCGGTCACGACGTACTTCCCTACCGAGCCAACCTCCGCCATCCTTTTCGACGGCACGTGGGCCCTGCCGGACGATTTCAGGGTCGGCCGGTTGTCCGTTCTGCGCGATCCGGAGTCCCGTGGGCGCCCTTTCCGTGGCGTCGTCGCGGACATTTCGTCCCTTCGGAATGAATTGCTCCTCTCCGCTCCGCCGCACCTCTCCCGACGTGGCGAGCGCGTAGAGGGCTACGTCATTCGTCTCGACGAGCCCGTGCTGGAGGCCGACGCAACAAAGCTTGGCGAGCGAATGCGGTACGAACATCTACGAGGTGTGCATCTTCCCTCGAAGGCATCTGTCATTGCTCTCGTCATGCCCGAAGAGCACGCCTGGCGCGAGGCGAACGGAAGCGGGTGGCTCTTCATCGTCAACGAGCGGAAACGGCCGTCATACTTCGCCCGGCCGGTCCGCGCCGGGGTAGCCGATCTCCGCGCCCGCGCTCCCGAGCTTCACGGTCTCGCGACCAAGACGATCGCGCAGTTTGGGCTGGGCTGCATCGGGGCGGTAAGCGCCGTCGAATTCGCAAAGGCTGGTGTCGGAGCCCTGCGGGTCCTCGATCATGACGCAGTCGAGGCGGGCACCGTCCTTCGCTGGTACCTCGGCCTTCCTGTGGCCGGCCATCGCAAGACCGACGTCATGACGAATTTCATCAATGCCCACTATCCGCTCACTGCCGTCGCCGGTTATCCGGCGCGGCTCGGAAGCACTGCAGGAGAGCGTGTGCTACTTGGCCAAATGTTAGAGGGCGCGTCGCTTGTGTATGACGCGACGGCGGAGGCCGGCGTGTCCTATTTTCTGGCCGACCTCGCCCGTCACCACGGCGTTCCGTATATCGGTGTCAGCGGAACCCGGGGAGGGTGGGGCGGAATGGTGACCCGGCTGCGAAGCGATGGAACAACGGGTTGCGGGTATTGTCTTGAGCGAGCCAAGACCGAAGGAATCGTTCCTGCTGCGCCAGCTGATCCTAACGGCGAGGTGCAGCCCGCCGGATGCGACGATCCCACGTTCATGGGCGCCGGATTCGACCTTGCGACGATTGCTCTTGCCGGTGTGCGCACGGCCGTCGCGACGCTTCTCGAGGGTGAGGATGGTTATCCGGCTGCCCCGTCCGATATCACGGTCGTCGCACTGCGCGATGCCGATGGCCGACTCATCCAACCGCAATTCACGGGTGTGAACCTCTCGCCGTATCCTGACTGTCCTGTATGCACCGCCTCTGGCTTTCGTTAACCGATGAGGAGTTCCTTGTCCGCGAAGCTGCCCACTACGCGCCGAACGAAACTGGTGGCGTGCTCGTTGGTTACCGGGGCGAGGGAGGTGATCTCATCGTCACCGCGGTCCTCGGCCCTGGTACGAATGCCACTCACCGGCGTGCGTCGTTCATTCCAGATCACACGTTTCACGACGGCGAGATAGCTCGCCTCTACAAGGAATCGGATCGCCGCCACATCTATCTCGGCGACTGGCACTCGCATCCCGGTGGGCCGTGTGAGCTCAGTCGAATGGACCGCCAGACCCTTCGTCGGATCGCCAGGACCGCGGCTGCACGCGCTCCCGAGGCGTTGATGCTCATCATCGGAGGCGGGAATCTTAGTTGGCGTATCAACGCACACCAAATCGTGCGTGGACCGTTGTTTGGCACGATACGATCGATGGCCATCGTGAGCTTCGGGTAGTTCCAATATTCGAGTGTGGCAGTCGCGGTGGAGAGGAGAGTGAGCGCCTCACTAATTTGTGGCTGTTCGAGGTGCGTGTACCGAAGCCATCGGACGAGGATCTCCGTCTCGCGGTTGATGCGGCCGGAGACCTTCTTCCAGCGCCTTCATGTCATTCGCAGTCACGACATCCGGCTGAGCGGCGCGAAGGGCGTCCTCCCTGCGAGCGAGCCCGGAGGACGATATAGAGGCCGGAGAGGAGGCGTGACGAGGCGTTCATGGCAAAACGAGAACGGCCAGCACATCTGCTGGCCGTTCGATGATTTATCTTTGGTTGCGGGGGAGGGATTTGAACCCTCGACCTTTGGGTTATGAGCCCAACGAGCTACCAGACTGCTCCACCCCGCGTCACTGGTGGGGGCGCGATTATCGTCGCGCCTCGGCACTGCGTCAAGGACCCCGTTAACTCCTTTGCCTTTCGCGCTATTCCGGTACCATGCGCCCGCGCTTTGGCATGGAATGGGCTGGGGCGGGCGGTTGGGATGAAGCGAATTCTTGCGTTGCTGGCGGTCCTCGCGGCGGTGGCGGGGCGGGCGGGTGGGGCGGCGCTGCCGGGCTTCGGTGTGCACATGATCGGCACCACCGCGGGCTTCGCCGACTCCCTCGCCGTCGATTCCCGCGGCGTCATCTACTACACCACCCAGCAGGGCGATCTCTTCCGGCTCGACCCTGGGGGGCAAAGCGTGCGCGTCGTCCACGTCAACACCGCCGCCGTCGGCGACTCCGGCCTTCTCGGCATGGCTCTGCGCGACGATCGCACCGCCGTCGTCCACTACACCACGCCGATGCAGGTTGCCGACGTCGTCGCCAGCATCGACCTCGAGACCGGCCAGGAGACCGTCCTCCACGCCTTCGACGCCGACATCGACGTCCCCTCGCGGGGCTCGCCTCCGGAGCATCACGGCGGCAACCCCAGCGTTGCCGCGGACGGCTCCATCTTCGTCGGCATCGGCGATTACGGCGGCGGCCTCGTTGCCTCCCTCCCCGACTGGAACGGCGGCAAGATCTGGCGCATCTTCCCCGACGGCGCGGTGCAGCAGTTCGCGCGCGGCTTCCGCAACCCCTTCGACGTCGCGTGGGACGCGGCGAAGCAGCGCCTCATCGTCCCCGACAACGGCGCCGCCGTCGACGACGAGATCAACATCGTCCACCCCAGCGACAACTGCGGGTGGCCGTACACGTCGGGCAACGGACCGGCCATTGACGGCGCGACGCCGCCTGTCTACGTCTTCCCGACGATCATCGCGCCGACCGGCTTCCTCGCGCTCAGCGGACGCAATCCCATCCTCCAGCGCGGCTACCTCCTCGGCGCGTTCGTCGCGAAAGCCATCTACTACATCGACGACATCGATCACCCCGCGCCCATTGCGCTCATCAAAGGCGAGACGAGCTTCGTCATCGACGTCGCCGAGGGGCCGAAGGGCGAGATCTACTTCTGCACCGGGAACGCCATCTACCAGCTCACCGTGCCGCTGCGCGGCGACTGCAACGCCGACGGCTTCGTCGACTTCGCCGACCTCAGCGCGGTCGAGAAAGTCGCCGGCGACCCGACCAGGGCCTTCGCCGCCAGCTGGGGCTGCGACGTCAACGGCGACGGCCTCATCGATAAGAGCGACATCGCCGCGCTCCTGGCCATCCTCCATCCGCGTGTCCGCGCGGTCCGGCACTGAACGCGCAACACCCTCACGCAGGAGGCCCGGATATGAAACGGATGAAAACGGCCGCGCTCGTCATAACCCTGACGATGGTCGCGGCGCTCGCGAACGCGCAGACGCGCATCAAGTCAGGATTCAACCTCTTCTCGCCCGACGACGACGCCCAGATCGGCGCGCAGTCGGCCGCGCAGGCGGAGCAGCAGCTCCCGCTCCTTCGCGACGGCAGTGTCAACGCCTACGTCAACCGCATCGGGCAGCGCCTGGCGGCGAATGCCGGCGGCCCGCAGTTCCGCTATCAATTCAAAGTCGTCAACGCCTCGGACATCAACGCCTTCGCCCTGCCCGGCGGCTACGTCTACGTCAACCGCGGCGTGCTCGATCAGGCCCGCAACGAAGGCGAGGTCGCGGGCGTGCTCGCGCACGAGATCTCGCACGTGTCGCTGCGCCACGGCACGCACCAGGCGTCGAAGGCGTACCTGACGCAGGCCGGCATCAGCATTCTCGGCGGACTTCTCGGCGGAAAGATCGGCTCGGGAACGGCGCAGGTCATCAACGCCGTCGGCGGCTTCGGCCTGAATGTCCTCTTCCTCAAATACAGCCGCGACCTCGAGTCGCAGGCGGACATCCGCGGCGCGCAGATCCTGGCCGCGTCGGGCTACTCGCCCGTCGACATGGTGAACTTCTTCCAGACCCTGGAGCGCGTCGACACGGCGCACAAGACGAGCTGGCTCTCCGATCACCCGGCGCCGCCGGACCGCATCGCGCGCATCGAGCAGGAAGCGCGGCTGCTGCACGTCTCGCAGACGCCGACGACAAATGTGGCCGAGCTGCACAGCGTGCAGTCGCGGCTGCGCGGCTCGGGCGCGGCGCCGACGATGGCCCAGATCGCGCGCTCCGGACCGGCGGCGGCATCGTCCTCGGCGCGGCGGCGGCCGACGTCGCAGGCCTCGTCCGCCATCAGCATTCCGGCGCCGTCATCGTCGCTGCGCAGCTTCACCAGCCAGTCGGGGCTCTACCGCATCGGCTATCCGTCGAACTGGCAGGTCTACCAGCAAGGCTCGAGCGGCGTGACCATCGGACCGCCGGGCGCCATCTCCGGATCGGAGATCGTCGTCGGCGCGATCGTCAACCACTACGACCCGTTCGGCAACCAGGGCTTCGGCAACATCTCGATCGAGAACGCCACGAGCGATCTCCTCGCCGCGCTGCAGCAGAGCAGTCCGTACTTGCGTCTCGTCAGCGGCTCCGAGGGGCGGTTCCGGATGGCGGGGGGAACGGCGGTGGGCGCGGTCATGCGCGGCGTCGATCCGCAGACCGGCATCGACGAGCGCGTGACCGTGGTGACGCGGCAGCTCGCGGATGAACATCTCCTCTATCTGTTGTTCATCGCTCCGGAGCGCGACGCAGCCAGCTACCGCCCCGTGCTCGACGCGATGGTCAGCTCGATGCAGATCGACACCACGCGCAGGCATTGACGCGCTATGATCGAAAACGACGGAGGCAATTCCCATGATGTATGACGAAAAAATCGTTCAGCCGATGCGCGAGGAGCTGACGCGCCTCGGCATCGAGGAGACGCGGACGGCCGACGCGGTCGACGCCGTTCTCGGCGAGAAGAAGGGCACGGTGCTGGTCGTGGTCAACTCGGTTTGCGGCTGCGCGGCGGGCAACGCCCGCCCGGCCGTGACGATGGCCCTCGATCACGGCGTCAAGCCCGAGCGGATGATCACTGTGTTCGCCGGCAACGACAAAGATGCCACGCAGCGAGCCCGCGAATACATGGTCGGCTACCGGCCATCCTCGCCGTCGATTGCGCTTTTCCGCGACGGCGAGATCGTGAAGATGCTCGAGCGCTGGCAGATCGAAGGGCGGACGCCGTGGGACATCGCGGCGGAGCTCACGGCCGCGTTCGATCAGTTCTGTTCGAAGGAAGCGGTCGCGTCATAGGGTAGGGGCGCACAGCGTGCGCCCTCATCACGCGCCGCCGGGCGCACGCTGTGCGCCCCTACCGCGTTTCTTTGCGACGGGCAGCGCCGGCGCGGCCGCGCGAACGTCGGCAGGCACGTAGAAGCTGCGCCCGCGCACGTTCTCGTCGAGCACCAGTCCCTGCTGCAGCGGCGGGAAGGCGCGCTGGTCGCAATCCAATCGTTCGCATAGGCGGCACGTCGTGCCGATCGGCACGGCGGCCTCGAGATTGTCGAGGTCGTAGGCGTCGGCGTAGACGAGGCGGCGGGCGTCGGAGACCGGACAGCCGATGCCGACGGCCATCAGCGCGTCGCCCGAGGCGTAGCCGTAGCTCTTGCGGATCGTGCGGGCCACGCAGAAGTACGCCGTGCCGTCGGGCATGCGCGACAGCTGCGTGCGGATGCGTCCGGGCGTGAGGAAGGCCGCGTGCACGTCCCAGCGCGGGCAGGAGCCGGAGAAGCGCGCGAAGCGGATGCCCGTGCCGCTGAAGCGCTTGGAGATGTTGCCGGCGATGTCGACGCGGACGAAGTGGAACGACACCCCGGACGCGCCTGGCTTGCGCAGCGTGGTCAAGCGGTGGCAGACCTGTTCCCAGCTCGCCGTGTAGTGATGCTGCAGCAGCTCGATGTCGTAGCGGACGTTCTCGACCATCTGCAGGAAATCGTCGTACGGCATCAGCAGGGCCGCGGCGAAGTAATTGGCCAGAGCGATGCGGCACAGCTTCATCGACTCCGGCGTCGTCAGCAGCGTCGTCGAGCGCGCCAGCACCGCGTCGAGCGCCGGGCCCGCCTCGAGATGTCCGATCTGGTGCGCGACCTGGAACTGCCGTCCCCACGGCGGCAGCACTTCCGAGATCGACAGCAGCAGCTTCGCCGGATCGAAGCGGCGGATCGCGCCGCGGTCCGCGCTCACCGGCGTCAGCACGACCTCGATGCCGTGGCGCTCGCGGAGGAACGCCGTCATGGAGCGATACATGTCGCTGCGGTCGAAGCGGACGCGCTGGGCGAGCATCTCCGCGGCGGCCTCGATCTCCGGAAAGAAATTCATGTTCTGCTGGATCACGTCCGTCACTTCCTCCGACGGCACGTGCATCGGGTCGATCGACGTGATGTGCCCGTCGTAGAGGCGCGAGGCCAGGGCGTGCTCCGACTTCACGGCGTTCTGATACGCGCGGTAAAGGGCCACGATGGCGCGCGCGGTCGTGCCGTTCTCAGCGAGCTCGCGCGTGTCGGTGAGCGTGACCGGGTGCTCCTCGAAGAGCGGATCGCCGAAGACCTCCTGCAGGTCGGCGGCGAGGCGCGTGGAGCTGTCGTCGGCGAAGGAGCTGATGTCGACGTGAAAGACCTGGGCGAGCTTCACCAGCAGGTGGGCCGGCAGAGGCCGCTGGTTGTGCTCGATGAGGTTGAGGTAGCTCGCGGAGATGTCGAGCTTGGCGGCGAGCTCGGTCTGGCTGACGTTCTCGCGGCGGCGGAGGGCACGGACTTTGGAACCTAATCTCAGGCTGCTCATGGGATCGCTCCGGCTGCAAGTTTACAGCCATTTACCACTTTGCGACTGTGAGTCAGTAAATTTCGACAGGCTAACCGATTGTACAGGCTCAACTTGTTGCTTTTGGCCTGCACTCTGCTCATCATTTTACAAGCTGAACATCAAGAGGTGATCGAGATCATGGCGAGACGACTGAAAGCGGTTCGTGACCCGAAGCAGATCGAGCGCGATTGGGAGACCAACCCGCGTTGGGACGGCATCACCCGCGACTACACGGCGGACGACGTGCTGCGCCTGCGCGGCTCCATCGACGTCGAGCACACGTTCGCGCAGCTCGGCGCGGAGCGGCTGTGGGACCTGCTGCAGAACGAGCCCTACGTCGCCGCCCTCGGCGCGCTCACCGGCAACCAGGCCATCCAGCAGGTGCGCGCCGGCCTGAAGGCGATCTACCTCAGCGGCTGGCAGGTCGCCGCCGACGCGAACCTCTCCGGCCACATGTACCCCGACCAGAGCCTCTATCCGTCGAACTCCGTTCCCGCGGTGGTCAAGCGGATCAACCAGGCCCTGCAGCGCGCCGACCAGATCGACTACAGCGAAGGGCGCAACGGCACGCATTGGTTCGCGCCGATCGTCGCCGACGCCGAGGCCGGCTTCGGCGGATGCCTGAACGCGTTCGAGCTGATGAAGCAGATGATCGAGGCCGGCGCCGCCGCGGTCCACTTCGAGGACCAGCTGGCCTCCGAGAAAAAATGCGGCCACCTCGGCGGGAAGGTTCTGGTCCCGACGTCGGCGTTCATCCGCACGCTGACGGCGGCGCGGTTGGCCGCCGACGTCACGGGCGTGCCGGCGCTCGTCGTGGCCCGCACGGACGCGAACAGCGCCACGCTGATCACGAGCGACGTCGACGAGCGCGATCATCCGTTCATCACCAGCGACGAGCGCACGGCCGAGGGCTTCTTCCCGATCAGCGGCGGGATGGAGATGTGCATTGCCCGCGGCCTGGCCTACGCGCCGTACGCCGACCTGCTGTGGATGGAGACGTCGACGCCGGACCTCGACGAGGCCCGCGAGTTCGCCGAGGCCATCCACGCGGAGTTCCCGGGGAAGCTGCTGGCGTACAACTGCTCGCCGTCGTTCAATTGGGCGAAGAAGCTCGACGCCGAGACGATCGCGCGCTTCCGCGACGAGCTGGCGGCGATGGGCTACAGGTTCCAGTTCGTCACGCTGGCCGGCTTCCATGCTCTCAATTTCTCGATGTACGACCTCGCGCTGCATTACCGCGACGAGGGGATGGCCGCGTACTCGCGGCTGCAGCAGGCGGAGTTTGCCGCGGAGAAGGACGGCTACACAGCCACGAAGCACCAGCACGAGGTCGGGACCGGCTACTTCGATGAGGTGATGAAGGTGATCTCGAACGGGCAGGCGTCGACGACGGCGTTGGCCGGATCGACGGAGGCCGCGCAGTTCGGCGCGCATTAGTGGAGGACGAGATGGAAGACGTTCTGACCTGGACCGAGGACGACGAGCAGTGGCACATCCCCGACGACGAGCGGCAGTACAGCACGGCGCCGGAGGATGAGGTGCCGTTTCATATTCCGCGGGATTGAGCCGGCAATCAGTTTATCCGGCGTCTGCGCGCGGGATAAACTGCAGCAAGCAAGTAAGCGACGCGACGCGCCGCTTTCGCTAGTGTCAGCCACCAGCTGACATCGCGAGCTGCGCCTCCTTGACCTTCTTCGACTTCTCGACGAGCGTGAGCAGCTCGGCGCGCATGCCGTCGAGGTCCTCGCCCTGCACGGTCCGTCCGAGCGCGGCGACGTCGGCCCACGATGCGCGGCCCTTGTTCGGCGAGTTGCGCAGGAGCATCCCCATCTCGGCGACCGCGGCGGCGAACTGCGTGTCGGCCGAGGCCTCGTAGGCGCTCTTGCCGTCGTCGTCGATGGCCGCGGTCAGCTCCTGGCTCGCGGCCGCGCCGGGATCCTTGTAGCGGATGCGCAGCGTGGCCACGCGGCCGCGGGACGCGCCGTTCGGCACGAGCTCGTACAGCGCCGTGACCGACTGCCCGGAGCCGATCTCGCCGGCGTCTTTGCCGTCGTCGGCGAAGTCCTCGGCGGCCATGGCCCGATGCTCGTAGCCGATCTGCCGGTACGACGTCACCGCGGCGGGATCGAAGTCGAGCTGCACCTTCACGTCGTCGGCGACGGCGACGAGCGTCGACGTCAGGTCGCGGCCGAAGACCTTCTTCGCCTCGTCGAAGGAGTCGAGGTAGTAGTAGTTGCCGTTCCCCTTGCTGGACAGCAGCTCCATTACGCCGTCGTTGAGGTTGTCGTCGCCGACGCCGATGCAGGTGAGGTAGAGCCCGCGCTTGCGCTTCGACTCGATGAGCTTCGTCAGCTCCGGGATCGAGGAGACGCCGACGTTGAAGTCGCCGTCGGTGGCGAGGATGACGCGGTTGTTGCCGTTCGGCAGAAAGTTCTCCTCGGCGACTTTGTAGGCGAGCTCGATGCCTTGACCGCCCGCGGTGGAGCCGCCGGCGTGGAGCCGATCGAGCGCGGCGAGGATGACGTCCTTGTTCGTCGCGGATGTTCGCGGCAGGACCACGCCCGCGGCGCCGGCGTAGACGACGATGGAGACGGAGTCGTCGCCGCGCAGCTGCTCGACGAGGAAGCGCAGGGCCTGCTGCACGAGCGGCAGGCGGTCCGGCGGCGACATGGAGCCGGAGACGTCGAGGAGGAAGACGAGGTTGTTCGGCGCGAGCTTCCACTGCTCGACGGTTTTGCCGCGCAGGCCGATGCGCAGCAGCCGGTGCTCCGGCGCCCACGGGCATCCGGCGACCTCGGTAACGACGGCGATCGGGCGCCCGCCGGCCGGCTCGGGGTAGGCGTAGCGGAAGTAGTTGATCATCTCCTCGATGCGCACGGCGTCGGCGGGCGGGCGGCGGTTGGCGTTGAGGAAGCGGCGGACGTTCGCGTACGACGCGCCGTCGACGCTGATGGAGAAGGTCGTGACGCGCTGCTTGGCGGCGTCGGTGAAGCCGTTCTCGACGATGGGCGCGTAGTAGGCGCTGAGGGAGTTGCTGCCGCCGACGCTGATGCGGTCGACGACGGCGGCCGGCGCTTTTTGGACGACGGTCCATGGGTCGCGCGCGGTCGGCGGATCGCCCATCGAGATCGTCGTCGTCGTTCCCAAGCTGCGCTGGTCGAGCAGCGGCGCCTCGGCGGTGACGACGATCGACTCCGACACCGCCGCGCTCATCGTCAGGCGCGTGTCGATGCCGGTCGTCGCCGAGATCGTCACGCCATGCGTGGCGCGGTTGAAGCCGGCGAGCGCGGCGACGAGCTTGTGCTTTCCCGAGGAGACGTGCAGGAATCGAAAGCCTCCCCGGGCATCGGTGATGGTCGCGGCCTTTCCGTCGAGCGTGACGGTGACGCCGGGCAGCACCGTTCCCTCCTTGTCGGCGACGACGCCGCGGATGACGCCGGGCGAGGGCAGCTCGGTGTCGCGTTGCTGAGTGGCGTGGCTGCAGGCGACGAGAAGCAGGAGCGCGAAGGCGATGTGTTTCATGGCCACCTCGCGCTGCACGCGTGCTGCTGCGCCCGCCGCGCGCGCAACGCCGTGACTGTTCCGCAACAACGTCACGAAACTGCACGCCCGGATTTCGCCGTCAAAAAAATCGTCGGCGATAATGCGCCGCCATGAACGTTCTCCTATTCGCCGTTCTCCTCGCCGCGACGCAGCCCGCGAAGCCGGCGCCGCCGCCCGACCTCAACACGCCGCCCGCCGATGCCCTCAACGTCGGCAACGGACTGATCACGAAAGCCATCACGCCCGGCACCGGCAGGGACCTGCCGTCGGACGACGACATCGCCAAGATCCGCTACACGCTCTGGTCGTCGCCGGACGGGAAGCTCCTCGACTACATCGCCCCACCGCAGTGGGTCGTGGCGCCGGTCGGGAAGCTGATGATCGGCCTCAAGCAGACGGTGACGCTGATGCATCCGGGCGAGCACCGCCGCTCCTGGATCGACGAGCGCGTCGGTGCGCGCGGCAAGGTGCCGCCGGGCGGCATGCTCGTCGCCGACGTCGATCTGCTCGAGATCATCCATCCGCCGTCGAGGCCGATCGACGTGGCCCGCCCGCCCGCCGAGGCCACCGTCACGAAGTCCGGCCTCGCCTACAGGGTCCTGCGCAAAGGCACCGGCACGCGCCATCCGAAGGCGAACGACACGGTCGTCGTGCACTACAGCGGCTGGCAGACGACCGGCTACCTGTTCGACAGCTCCGTCACGCGCGGCGAGCCGGCGGAGTTTTCGCTCCGAGAC